>CALBBA010000090.1 GCA_937926755.1 uncultured Collinsella sp. | reverse complement strand
CTCCTTCCCATCCTCGGGGCGGGCATCATGTCAAAGGGCATCGCCTCCACGCTGCAGATCGTGGGCCAGCGCGGCATGAACGAGACGGTCGCGAGCCTCATCATGAGCCTCGAGAGCGCCATCGCCGTGATCGCGGGCTGGCTGCTGCTCGGCGAAGTGCTCTCCCAGAGGGAGCTCTTCGGCTGCGTGCTGGGGGGGGGCGCCGTCGTCCCCGCGCACCTTCCTGCCCCCAAGCCCCGCCGTTCCGGGAAGGACTGAGGACCAGCGGGGGCGCTCAGGCGTCCCACCAGAGGCGGGCTGCGGGCGGCACCGCCTTGAGCACGAAGGTCCTGCCCGAACGCTCGAGCAGACCGCTTGAGACCATCCTGCCCACGGCTCGGCTCGTCATGGCGCGCTCGGCGTGCACGAGGCTCGCGATGTCGGAGACGGGAATGTCCCACAGCAGCGCGGCGGGCAGCTGCGCCTCGGTGATGCCTGCGGCGCGAAAGAGCACCGCAACGGCGATCTCGACGCGGTCGTCGACGGAGCAGAGGTCGTTGACGAGAACGCCCTCAACCTGACACTCGGACTTGGCGATGCAGTTGAGAAGCATGGCGCGCTCGCGTTCGGGATTCTCCGAGACCCAGCGGGCGTAGAGCTCGAGGGGGACGGCGAAGCCGCTCACGTCGGTGACGGCCGTGGCCATGAGAGTCATGACAGCCTTGCCGTGACCGATGGCGCGCACGCTGCCGAGCAGTCCGCGGAACCGGAGGCAACGCCCGTACCGGCTCACTTTGCCGAGCCCGTCGCCGAGGCGATTAACGAGAGCGCTGCCGTGTTTGCAGCCCCCGAGCCTGCCGCGCCGGTATTCCCCGTCGCCCCGGCAAGCGAGGCGGCACCCGCATCCGCAACGCCTGCCGAAGTCGAGCAGCCCGCCGCCGCGCCCGCCGCAGCCCCCGAGCCCTCCGCTCAACCCCAGAGCTCGCCCGCGCCGTCGCACTTTGCGACGCCCGAGCCGACGGCCGTCGAGCCGCAGCAGGACGGCGATCCCGCCGACCGCGTAACCGAAGACCTCAACCTTCCGGACGTCTCCGACGCCGAGTCGGGCAACGATGCCGACACCGTCTCTCCCGGTGACACTGCCGAGATCGACGTTGCCGCCGTTGAGGCCAAGCTCAAAGACCCCGGCTCGACCATGAGCTTTGAGCCCCTGACCGAGGAGCGCATCGAGACCGACTCGACCTATGATGCCGGCACCACCACGCAACTCATGTGGGGCGCCCGCTCCGACGTTGGCTGTGTGCGCCCGCACAATGAGGATTCCTACCTGGTGCAGTCGCCGCTCTTTTGCGTATGCGACGGCATGGGCGGTCACGCCGCCGGCGAGGTAGCCTCTTCTATCGCCGTCGAGACTATTGCCAAAACGGCCCCGCAGTCCGCCGACGCAGCACGCTTGGCCGCAGCCGTCGAGGCCGCTAACGCCGCCGTAATCGAGGCCGCCTTGAACGGCCTGGGCAAGCCCGGCATGGGCTGCACAGCCACTTGCGCCTATATCGAAAACGACACGCTCGCCATCGCCCACGTGGGCGACTCTCGCGCCTATCTGCTCCACGAGGGCACGCTCATCCGCGTGACCCGCGACCACTCCTACGTGGAGGAGCTCGTGGACGCCGGCGAGATCACAGCAGACGAGGCTCGCGTCCACCCCAACCGTTCGGTCATCACCCGTGCGCTGGGCTCGGACCCCGCCATGTATGCCGACCACTTCACTCTGCATATCGAGGAAGGCGACCGCCTGATCCTGTGCTCCGACGGCCTTTCGAGCATGATTCCCGATAGCGATATCGAGAACATCGCCACGCAGTCCTCAACCGCGCAAATCTGCGTCGACAACCTAGTGGACGCGGCGCTTGCCGCCGGCGGCCACGACAACGTGACCGTAGTAGTCGTTGACCTGGTTGACGATGGCGTTATGCGCGAGGCGCAACGCGTGCGTCGCCGCAACGTTACTATCGCCGCCATCCTGGCCCTCGTCTTTGTGCTGGCAGCTGGCATCTGGGCCTACACGGGTGTCACCGGCTCGTACTACCTGGGTACCCACCAGGGCAATGTCGCCGTCTGGCGCGGCCTGCCCGGCAAGCCACTCGGACTCAAGCTCCACTGGCTCGAAAGCGAAACCAGCATCAAGCTGTCCGACCTGCCCGAAGACACGCAAAACCGCCTCAAGGCGGGCATTCCGCAAACAAGTGTCGACGATGCGCAGGACACGATATCCAAGTACCGCCACCAGATCGACGAGGAGCAGACCCGCCAGGTGATCGACGCGCAAACGATTCGCGACAACACCAATCAGGGATCGACCTCCGAATCAGATTCCGAGAAAACCGCCGAACAGTCCGCCGAGGCCGAAGCCTCCGATAAGAATTAGAAAGGGAGTGCCGCTTATGAGTCGCCGCAACACCGAGCTGCTCTTGCTCATCGCCTCGGCGTTCCCCGTCATCCTGCTGTATGCGATGTACGTGCTCACCGCGGGCGCCGCCATCTCCTTTGAGACGCTCGCCGTGCCGATCGGCCTCTTTGCCGCCTTTGCCGCGGCCCACATTGCCGTGCGCATCTTGGCGCCCGGTGCCGACCCCGCCATCCTGCCCATTGTCTTTGTGCTTTCGGGCATCGGCATCACGTTCGTGACGCGTCTCGCCCCCGCTCTCGCCATCTCACAGCTCATCATCCTGTTTGTCTCGGTGGCCCTGATGGTGGGAACGCTCGCACTGGTCAAAAACCTCGACGTGGTCATGCGCTACAAGTACACCTTTGGCATCATCGGCATCATTCTGCTGATGCTGCCTATCTTTATCGGCACCACGATCTCGGGCTCCAAGCTGTGGATTCGCATCGCGGGCTTTACCATCCAGCCCGGCGAGTTCGCCAAGGTCTTTATCGTCCTGTTCCTGGCCGGCTACCTGGCCGAGAACCGCGAGCTGCTCTCCATCTCCAACCGCAAGATTCTGGGCTTTAAGATCCCTCGCCTGCGACTGCTGCTGCCGCTGTTTGCCGTGTGGGGTGTGTGCCTGCTCGTCGTCGTCTTCGAACGCGACCTGGGTTCGGCCGTGCTGTTCTACACCATCTTCTTGCTGATGCTCTACGTTGCCACGGGGCGCTTTTCGTATGTCGTCATCGGCCTTGCGCTCTTAGCTGTCGGAGCCGTGGGCGCCTACAAGTTCCTATCGCACGTTCAGGTGCGTTTCCAGGTTTGGGTCGATCCGTTTAAGGACGCCCAGGGCCAGGGCTACCAGATCGTCCAGTCGCTCTTCTCGCTTGCCGATGGCGGCCTGGTCGGTGTTGGCATCGGCAACGGCATGGCCAACAACATCCCTGTCGTCGAGTCCGACTTTATCTTCTCGGCTATCGGCGAGGAGATGGGCCTTTTGGGCGGCGGCGCCGTGCTCATCCTGTTTATGCTCTTTGCCGTGCGTGGCCTCACCACGGCTGCCCGCGCTAAATCCGACCTCGCCGCCTTTAGTGCCACAGGCCTTACGGCCGCCATCAGCTTCCAGGCCTTCTTGATCGTTGGCGGCGTAACCCGCCTGATCCCGCTGACCGGCGTCACCCTGCCCTTTATGAGCCAGGGCGGCTCCTCGCTGCTGGCGAGCTTTATCATCGTCGCGCTCCTGCTGCGCGCCGGTGACGAGGCTACCGGACGCGAGGCCGAGCTTACCGGCACCGGCACCATGGCCGCCATCACCGATGATCAGGTCGCATCTGCCGCCGCCCCGACGGGCACGCGCTTTGCCACCTCGTCTTCCTACGGCAGCGGCAGCCATTCCGTCGGCTCGCGCATGCGCCGTCGCCTGCTCGACACGCCTGAATCCGGTGTGCTCGGCCGCGTTGCGCTCGCCAACCGTCTAACCCGTGCGGTGCTCGCCTTTACGGCGCTGTTCGCCATCCTTATCGGCAACCTCACCTATGTCCAGGTCATTAAGGCCAAGGACTATCAGGACATGCCGACCAACAACCACACCATCGCCCGCTCAAAGTACATCCAGCGCGGCTCCATCATCACGTCCGACGGCGTGACGCTGGCCGAGTCGCTGCAGCAGGAGGACGGCACCTACGTACGCTCCTACCCCAACGGTAACCTGGCAGCGCACGTGGTTGGCTACGTGAGCCAGCAGTATGGCACCACCGCCATCGAGAGCGTCATGAACGACACGCTCACCGGTTCTAAGGACTACTCCAGCTGGAACAATGCCATCGCGTCGCTCGCGGGCCAGACCCAGCCGGGCAACACCGCCAAGCTCACCATCGACTCGCGCATCCAGACGGCTGCCGAGCAGGCGCTCAAGGGCTTTAAGGGCGCTGTAGTGGTCATCGACCCGCGTACCGGCGCGGTGCTCGCATGTGCCAGCTCGCCCACCTACGACAACACCAACATCGACGCCCTACTGCAGGCTGGCGGCGGCGAGGACGGCTCCATGTACAATCGCGCCATGGACGCGCTGTACACGCCGGGCTCAACGTTTAAGGTCGTTACGCTTTCCGCGGCACTCGAGACCGGTACCGCCAGCCTTACCAGCACCTACCAGGCGCCCAGCTCCATGGACATCGGCAACGCACCGGTCACCAACTATGCCAACGAGAGCTACGGTACCATCAGCCTGCAGCAGGCCTTTGCCGTGTCCTCCAACGTCGTCTTTGGCCAGGTGGCAAACGAAGTTGGCGCAAACACGCTCGTGCAGTTTGCCAACGCCTTTGGCTACGGCCAAAAGCTCGGCCAGGACCTGACCTCCGCGGCCTCCATCATGGCCGACCCGTCGCTCATGACCGAGTGGGAGACCGCCTGGGCCGGCGCCGGCCAGCCTGTCGGCATGGACCACACGCCCGGCCCGCAGACCACCGTCATGCAAAACGCCGTGATTGCCGCCGCCATCGCCAACAGTGGCGTGGTCATGGACCCGTACTTTGTAGCCCAGGTACTCGCCCCGGACGGAACCGTGGTCAAGACCACGCAGTCCCGCTCGCTTGGTCAGGCCGTCAGCTCCGCCACGGCCGACCAGGTCAAGCAGGCCATGCTTGCCGTCGTCCAGTCCGGCACCGGCACCGATGCCCAAATCCCCGGCGTCAAGGTCGCCGGCAAGACCGGCTCGGCCGAGACTGGCGGCACCAACGTCGACTCGATGTTCGTTGGCTTTGCACCTTACGATTCACCCACAGTCGCCATCTCGGTGGCCTTAGAGGATTACGACAAGCATGACGTCGAGGCCGCCAAGATCGCCGGCATCGTCCTGACCGCGGCGCTTGCTGCACAGGGAGCGTGATGCCCATGATCGAATCGGACACCCGAGGCGCGCCGCGGCCGAAGAGTTAGCGGCAACGCGCCACACGGCCCCAGCGGCCACATCGTAGGTACTACACACATCGTTGAGCGAATAGTTATGTTAGGAGCAGGAATGGAACAGAGGGTCCTCGGGGGAAGATACCTCCTCAAGGATAAGGTGGGAACAGGCGGCATGGCGACCGTCTACCGTGCACAGGACCAGGTCCTCGACCGCACGGTAGCCGTCAAGATCATGCTGCCGCAGTATGCTGGCGACGCAACCTTCGCCGCACGCTTTAAGCAGGAGGCCCAGGCAGCAGCCGGTCTCTCCTCACCCTATATCGTGGGCGTCTACGATTGGGGCAAGGACGGCGACACCTATTACATCGTCATGGAGTACCTGCGCGGCACCGACCTTAAGAGCGGCATCAAGAGCCACGGCGCCCTCGACCCCAAGAAGGTCGCCCAGATCGGCTCGCAGATCAGCTCCGCGCTTTCGGTCGCCCACAAGCACGAGATCATCCACCGCGACATTAAGCCGCAGAACATCATGGTGCTGCCCGACGGCAACATCAAGGTGATGGACTTTGGCATCGCGCGCGCCAAGAACAGCCACCTCACGCAAGACAACAACGTGCTGGGAACTGCCCACTACGTCAGCCCCGAGCAGACCCGTGGTCAGGACCTCGGCCCCACCTCGGATATCTACTCGCTGGGCGTCGTGATGTACGAGTGCGCCACCGGCCGCGTCCCCTTTGACGGTGACGACGCTATCTCGGTCGCACTCAAGCAGGTCAACGAGCTGCCTATTCCGCCGAGCCAGATCAACTCCGGTGTCGACGCCGACCTTGAGCGCATCATCCTCAAGTGCATGGAGAAGGACCCGGCAAACCGCTTCCAGACCGCCGACGAGCTGCGTCAGGTGCTCAACAGCTACCTGTCGGGCCGTGCCGTCAACGTCTCGGAGCCCACGCGCATCATCGGTGCCCCCGGTGAGCTGGGCGCCACCAAGACTCGCGAGCTTTCCGATCAGACGCGCGCCATGGTGCGTCCCGTCTCGGGCGTGAGCGGCCAGAATACCGCCCGTAGCTCGGTTTCGGGCTCCACCGGCTCCTACGAGGTCGAAAAGCCCAAATCCAACAAGAACAAGATCATCGCCGCCGTGGTGGCAGCCGTTGCCGTCATCGGCATCGTGGTGGCCTTTGCCACAGGACTCTTTGGCGGCGAGCAGGTCACCGTGCCCGATGTGCTGGGCAAGGACCAGCAGACTGCCGTCGAGCTGATCAAGGAAGCCGGCCTCGAGGTCGGCACCATCGACCAAAGCTACAACGACGATGTCGACGAGGGCAAGGTCGCCGAGCAGACGCCCAACGGCAACACCAAGAAGGCCAAGGGCACCAAGGTGAACCTGGTAATCTCCAAGGGCCCCAAGCCCTCCGAGAAGGTTGAGGTTCCCCGGCTTGTCGGCCTGACCAAGGACCAGGCAGAAGCCGCGCTGGCAAGCGTTGGCCTGAAGGGCAACGCCTCCGAGGAGGCCAACGAGGCCGATGAGGGCCAGGTCTTTGAGCAGGGCACCGAAGCCGGTAAGGAAGTCGCGAAGGGCACGACCATCTCGTACACGGTCTCGAGCGGCCCGGATACCACGTCCGTCCCCGACCTGACCGACATGACCGAGGCCCAGGCGCGCAACGCCCTCGATATGGCAGGCTTTGGCGTCGACGTGAGCTACCAGGAGAACGACTCGGTTACCGAGGGCACCGTGATCAGCTGGAACCCCAGCGGTAAGCAGAAGCCCGGCGCCACGATTACCGTCGTCATTGCCAAGAAGTCCGGCAAGGCCAGTGTTCCGGGCAACCTGTACGGCAAGAGCATTTCCGCCGCCGTCACCGCGCTCAACAACGCCGGGTTCTACAACATCGCGTTCTGCGATCAGAACGGCAACCCCGTGAGTGGCAACGAGAACGCCACCGTTACGGGCGTCTCCCCCACCGGCAAGCAGTCCACCGACAGCACGATCACGCTGACGGTCGCACTTTCTGGCTCCACCTCGGGTGACGATTCCGGCACGACGACTAACTAGTCGACAACCCATCACCTGCAGCGGCTATGGCCGCAAACATATTCGCTCAGAAGCGCCCGCTTGCTCCCCGGCAAGCGGGCGCTTTGTTTATCGACAGGCCAGGGCTCCATAGCAACACAAAGAGGCCCGCAAAAACAAGCCTCCCAGGTGACAACAGAATATGTAATGCAGTAATTACTAGCCGCAGAACTTCACCATGGTCTCGACCACGAGCTTCTCGGAGTTGAGCTGCTGTATCATGATGCCCTGCTGGAACAGCGGGATGTTGGCGCGCGTGCGCTCCGGATCGGAGTGCTCGACGAACTCCTTCTTATCCAAGGTGCAGACCGAGCGCGACAAAACGACTTCGAAGCGACCCATTACGGCATCGCGCATGCGCTACAATCTCGGTTAATCTGTTAACCACCCGAAAGCAGCAGGAGGCCCCATGCCCACACCAGGCAAGCGCCCATCCATGCGCCAGATTGCCGTCGCGGCCGGCGTATCCGTCGCCACGGTCTCCCACGTCATCAACGGCAGCGGCCGTTTTTCCGAAGACACCCGCAAACGCGTGGAAGCCGCCCTAAAGGAATACGGCTACGTCACGAACATGGCGGCGAAGAGCCTCCGTATGGCCCAGTCCCGGACCATCGGCATGATCGTGCCGGACATCTCCAACGACTTCTTTTCCAAGATCGCCCTGCATGTGGAGCGCGAGCTGGCAACCGAGGACTACTCGGTCTTTGTTTGCAACAGCGCCAATGACCCCGCCCGCGAGCGTGACTACTTCCGCACGCTGGCAAGCAAGCAGGCCGACGGTATCATCTGTATCTCCGGCCTGCGCAGGCTCGACGGCGAGTTCGTCCCCCACGGAATCCCCGTGGTCTGCATCGACCGTGCGCCCGAAAACGACCTCGGTTTCCCACACGTGGGCTCCGACAACATCGGCGGTGGCTACATGGCGACCGAGCACCTCATCGAGCGCGGCTGCAAGGACATCCTGAGCATCTCGAGTTTTACCGCCAACTACCCCGGCAACGAGCGCCAGATGGGCTACGAGCGGGCGCTCGCCGCGCACGGAATGCCGCTACGCCGCGACTACCAGCTGTTTGTCTCGGGTAAGCAGCCGAGCATCATCGAGTCGGAAGAGCTCGTGACCGACTTCCTCTCCACGGGCTACCCCGTCGACGGCGTCTTCGCCCATAGCGACCACGCAGCCGTGGGCGCGCTGCGTGCGCTCGTTGCCGCCGGCAAGCGCGCACCCGAAGACGTCCGTCTCATCGGCTTCGACGATTCCGTTTACGCGCAGCTTCCGACGCCGCAAATCAGCACCATCCGCCGCTTCCCCGAGCGCCTCGCGCACGAGGGATGTCAGGCCCTGCTCGCCCTGCTGCGCGGCGAAGAGCCCGAGATGGAGACGCTTGTCCCCGTTAAGCTCGTGCAACGCGCGAGCAGCTAGACAGCGGGCAGCGAATAGCCGCGTTTTTCTCTCGCATGTGCTCTATCCCACGCGCGACATGCAAAAAGCCCGCCACCACACGGGTGACGGGCTTTTCCGCTACCAGCCGCGTGCTTCCTCCGCACGTACGAGCTGACGAGCCTCGATCTGGCGAATCATATCGATGCGTCGCTGGTGACGGCCGCCCTCGAACTCGCCGGTGAGCCAGGCGTCGACAATCATTTTGGCCAGCTCGATGCCTACCACACGAGCACCAAATGCGAGCATGTTGGTGTTGTTGTGCTCGCGCGACAGGCGAGCGGAATACGGCTCAGAGCAGGTGCAGCAACGGATACCGCGCACCTTGTTGGCGGCAAGCGAGATGCCCACACCCGTACCGCAGATAACGATACCGCGATCAACCTCGCCGGACATGACAGCGTCCGCCACGGCCTCACCCGCGATGGGATAGTCAAAGCGCTCGGTGCTGTCCGTACCGAAGTTCACGACTTCGTAGCCGTACTTCTCCTGGATATACGCCGTGATGGCTTCCTTGTACTCGACTGCGACGTGGTCGTTTCCAATACCGATCTTCAAAAGAGACCCCTTTCCATAAGAACCATTCGCGCATGCCGCGCGCTCAATCCGTCCTAATTCGCCGTTCCGCTTCTAATACACCTCGCCGGCGCGCAAACGGCGCAGACACTCCTCGTAACCAGCGTCCTTGCCAAACAGCGCACTGGTGCCCAGGATAAATCCGTCCGCGCCAATGGCGGACAGGTCGCGCACGCGCTCGGGCGAGCAGGCGCCGTCGATCATGAGCTTGAAGCCAAAGCGCTCCTTCAGCGCGGCAAGGCGACGCACCTTGTCGTTCGTGAACTCGATAAAGCTCTGACCGGCAAAACCCGGATTCACCGTCATGACCATCACGTAATCGCAGAGGTTCAACATCTCCTCGATCTCGGAGATAGAGGTGTCGGGGTTCACGGCGATACCGGCGCTCTTGCCGAGGGACTTAATCGCGGCGAGTGTCTTGACCACGTAACGCTCGGACTCCGGATGGATATAGATGATGTCCGCGCCGGCGGAGGCGAAAAGTTCAACCTTGCTGGCAGGATTCTCGACCATAAGGTGCACGTCGACGAGCTTGTTGGTGGCAGCTCGCACGGCCTTGATGTCTTCGAGACCCATGGCGAAATTGGGAACGAAACTGCCGTCCATCACGTCGCAATGGAAGATGTCGATGCCGGCGGCGTCGAGATCCTCGACGGTCGCACGCAGATTGCCGTAGTCGGCGCACATGAGACTGGGGCAGAGCAGCATAGTGAACTCCTTATCTGCTCGGTGATTATCTACTCGGTGGTAATTAATCGTTTAACCTTTATCTACAGTCTGGCTGATTAATCGTTTAACCACGTTGTTAACCTGCAGGCTTTTCCAGATTCACAACGTTGCCATATTTGCCTATCTAGCTGGTATCATGCAGGAGCCCGCACCACGAAACGCTGTCGTATTCCCTAGGAAGAAATCCCGCTACGCGGACAGCAGCAGCCAGGGGCCGCAATCCGCAGACCTGAGCCCGGACCCCCTACGCTCCAGGCGTGATCAGGCGCGCGCACTGGGCGATCTTCTCGTCATAGGACTCCGCGATAATCGACACACCATCGAACCCAAACGCGCGAACATTCGAGAACTGATGGAACTTCGAGCTGTCGCACAGCACGTACGCCTTATTCGAATTCTCGCGCACGATGCGCTTCTTCGCCGCCTCAACGTAGGAGGGCGTCATGACGCCGCGGTCCTCGTCAATCGCGTTGGTCCCGATAAACGCCTTATCGAAGTACAGATCGCGCAGGATCGATTCGGTCATAGAACCGCAGAACGAGGAGTTCACATAGTTGAACTCGCCACCCACCACGATGAGCTGGGCGCGCGTCTCGCTCTTAATCAGGCACGCCGAGGCATCCGTCGTGTAAATTGTCACGTCGCGGTCGAGCAGCAGACGCAGCAGCGCCGTGCAGGTGGAACCCGAGTCCAAGTAGAGCGTGTCCCCGTCCTCAACAAAACGCAAGGCGACTTGGGCAATCTGTTCCTTCTCACTCCCGTGTAGGCCCGAACGCGTCGAGATACTCACCTCGTGGACAGCCGAGAGGAGCCTCACCGCGCCGCC
>CALBBA010000089.1 GCA_937926755.1 uncultured Collinsella sp. | reverse complement strand
ACGGTAGGTAAAGGTGGTTACCTTATGAAGATACCACTACAAGGAAAGTGCAGGTCGGATGCGATGTTTTTGCTAAATCGCTTTACCATTTATCAGCATTATTTCCAAGTATTCTCTTTGGTTAGCTAAAAGAGCCCCGTCCCAAATTAGCTACCCAAACAACCTTGTCCCAAGTGAGCTACTTTTGTTGAGCGCGGCGGACGGCACGGCGGGCTCTTGCCTCTTGAATCTCTTCGAGGTGAGCAATGATCTCGGCAGCGCTTTCCTCGATGGCTTTGCCGTCGGTACGCACAACAAAGCAGCCTAAGCGCTTCATGAGGGCACGAGCTTCCTCAAGCTCGCCGCGCACGCTCTCGGGCTCGGCATAGGAGCCGGCAAGGGCACGAGCGTAGTCATCGCCCAAGCGGCTATCGCGAATTTCGGAAATCACATCGACTGTCGAAATCAGGCCGAACAGGCGCATCGGGTCGACCTCGTAAATCGACTTGGGCGGCTCCATGCCGTGCGCCAGAGGGACGTTGGCAACCTTGTAACCTTGATAGGCCAGATACATCGACAGCGGCGTCTTGGACGTGCGCGATACGCCCAGCAGCACGATATCGGCACCCGACAGATCGTCGCAACCGCGCCCGTCGTCGTGCTCAACAAAATACTCCATGGCCTCGATACGATGGAAATAGCGGTCATCGGTTTTGTGAATCACGCCCGCGACGCCCTTGGGCGGCACGCCAATGAGCGACGACAGCACGGCGAGCGTCGGGCCGATCAGGTCGACCGAGCGGATATGCAGCATACCCAGGTAATCGAGCACGCGGGCGCGAAGCGTCGGATCGACAATGGTATGGAACACGGCAATATCGCGATGGTCGGCATCGACGCGCGGGCCCACAAACGACTTGACCTGCTCTACCGAGGTCACCTTGGACAGGCGCAAGAGACGAAAAGCCCCTTCATCAAATTGCCCGGACGCCGCAAGCACCACCTCACAAGCGGTATCGCCGAGCGAGTCGGAGATAACGATAACGGTGGGACGAGCGGTGACCGGGCAATCCATGCGGGGCTCCTTTTGCGCTTATGCGCAGGCTGGCTTACTTTTTGCGGGCAAGCTCACCGATGTTGGCAATGCCGGAGAAAACGGCCTCGAAGCGGTTGAGCAGCTTAAGGCGATTATCGCGGAGCTGCTCGTCCTTGTCCATGACCATAACCTCGTCGAAGAAACGGTCGATGGGCGCGCGCAGGGCGGCGAGGGCAGCAAATGCGGCCGGGTAATCCTCGGCAGCGAGGGCGGCATCTACAGCGGTCTGAGCAGCCTCGGAGGCATCGGCAAGCTCGAGCTCGACCTCGCCCATCAGTCTGCGGTCGTACTCCACGCCCAGCTCGGGCTTGGAGATATGCGCGGCGCGAGCATAGGCGGTCGCAAGGTTGTCGAACGTCTCGGCGTCGTTCTTGCGGGCCTCGTCGAGGGCGGCGCAGCGGGCGAAGAAGACGGACGGAGCGATGATGTGCACCGCGGAGACGGCGGCAACGGTATCGGCCGAGATCTTTTCGTCGCGGGCCATGCTCACCAGGCGGCCATGGAAGAAGTCACGAACCTGCTGGGCGACCTCGGCGGCGTCGAACTCAATGCCCTGCTCACTGTAGAGCTCAAGGGCGAAGTCGATGAGCGACGTGGGATCGATCGGCAGACGGTCGCGCAGGATGTTGATGATGCCGATAGCGGCACGACGCAGCGGGTAGGGGTCCGAAGAGCCGGTCGGGGGCTCGCCGATGGCAAAGATACCGGCGATGGTATCGAGCTTGTCGGCACAGGCCACGATGCAGCCAGCGGTGCCCTCGGGCAGCTCGTCACCGGCAAAGCGAGGACGATAGTGATCGCGAATGGCGTGGGCGACCTCGTCGTTCTCCCCCATCGCGGTCGCGTAATAACCGCCCATCACGCCCTGCTGGCTCGTGAACTCGACGACGGCGTTGGACACCAGATCGGCCTTGCACAGGTGCGCGGCGCGAGCGGCATCGGCGGCAAGGTGGGCGCCCAGATGAGCCTCGCGGGCGATAGCGAGCGCGAGCTGCTCGATGCGCTCGGACTTGGCGAGCACGCTACCGAGCTTCTCCTGGAAGGCAACCTTGGCCAGGCGCTCACGGAACTCGTCGAGGGAGATCTTCAGGTCCTCCTCGTAGAAGAACTTTGCGTCGTCCAGACGGGCGCGCACGACGCGCTCGTTACCGTCGATCACGCGCTCGGCATTCTCGGGCTTGCTGTTGGAAACGACCACGAACTCACGCGTGAGCTTGCCCTCGCCGTCATAGATCGGGAAGTAGCGCTGGTTGGTGAGCATGGACTCGCAGATAATCTCGTGCGGGACCTTGAGGAACTCCTCATCGAAAGTACCGACGAGCACCGTCGGCCACTCGCAGAGGTTGATAACCTCCTCGAAGACCTTCTTGGGCGTATCGACATGGCAGCCGGGACGGGCAGCCTCGACCTCGGCGATACCGGCAAGGATGGCCTCACGACGACGCTCGGCAGAAAGCACACCGGCGTCCTCGAGCACCTGCTCGTAAACAGCGGGGCTGGCAACCACATAGTCGCCAGGGCCAAGTACGCGATGACCGCGCGTGGTGTTGCCGCTCGTCACGTCGGCAAACAACACGGGCACAACATCCTCGCCCAAAAGGCAGCAGATCC
This sequence comes from uncultured Collinsella sp., assembly GCA_937926755.1. GTDB lineage: Bacteria > Actinomycetota > Coriobacteriia > Coriobacteriales > Coriobacteriaceae > Collinsella. The sequence continues at coordinate 8,236 of CALBBA010000089.1, read as the reverse complement.
AGCGGACCGGACGAACAAAGGTCGCATGCTCGTGACCCCAGCGCTGGCTGCGGTAGTTGGGCCACTGCAGGCCGGCGATGGTCTTCTCGCACAGAGCGGTCAGAATCGGCGTAGCCGGTGCGGAGGGAATGTTCTTCTCAGCGAACACATACTCGCGACCGTCAGTGTCCTCGCGACGGACCAGGTCCTCGGCAGCCACACCGCACTTGCGGGCAAAGCCCTGGGCGGCCTTGGTGGCGTTACCGTCAGCGTCGAAGGCAATGTTGGCCGCGGGACCGCGCTTGACCTCATGGACCTCATCGGTCGCAGTGGCGACGTTGGCCACGAGCGCAGCCAGTCGACGCGGGCTCGAGATCACGCGGACCTCGCCGTGGGCCAGACCGGCCTCGTCGAGGCCCTTGGCGATCATGGTGCCAAGCTGCTTGACGGCATTGTTCAACGGTGCGGAGGGCATTTCCTCCGTACCAATCTCAAACAGGAAATCCTTAGCGTCTGCCATGGCTTACGCCACCTCGCCTTCCTGGTCGGCATTCTCGTTGACTCCGGCGACCTCGGCCATGTAGGCCTCGCAGCACGCCTTGGCGACGGCGCGGACGCGCAGGATGTAGTTGGCACGCTCGACCGCGGACAGCGCGCCACGGGCATCGAGCAGGTTGAAGGCGTGGCTGCACTTCATGACACAGTCGTACGCCGGCAGCGGCAGCTTGCGCTCCAGACAGGAGTGACACTCGGCCTCGTAGTCGTCAAACTTCTGACGCATCATCTCGACGTTGGCGACCTCAAAGTTGTAGGCACTGAACTCGCGCTCGTTCTCCAGGAACACGTCGCCATAGGTCATGGGCGTGCCGTCGGGCAGGTAGCTCCACACCAGGTCGTAGACCGAGTTGACGCCCTGGGCGTACATGGCGATACGCTCCAGGCCATAGGTGATCTCGACGGGCACGGGGTCGACCTCGATGCCGCCCACCTGCTGGAAGTACGTAAACTGCGTGACCTCCATGCCGTTGAGCCAGACCTCCCAGCCAAGGCCCCAGGCGCCAAGGGTCGGGCTCTCCCAGTCGTCCTCGACAAAGCGGACGTCATGGTCGTTGGGATCCAGGCCAATGGCGGCCAGTGAACCCAGGTAGAGCTCCTGGGCGTTGACCGGCGAGGGCTTGATGAGCACCTGGAACTGATAGTAGTGCTGCATGCGGTTGGGGTTCTCGCCGTAGCGGCCGTCGGCGGGACGGCGGCAGGGCTGCGCATAGCAGGTGCGCCACTCGGCGGGACCGAGCGAGCGCAGCGTGGTCGCGGTATGGAAGGTACCGGCACCGACCTCGGAGTCATAGGGCTGCATAATGACGCAGCCCTGCTCGCCCCAGTACTGCTGGAGGCGCAGGATGATGTCTTGGAAGGAAAGCGATGAAGCGTTCATGCCTCTAATATCCCCTCGTCGAAACGATTACACGGTTAGGTACTGTACTATAGCGGTTTTTAGTCGATAGCGCCGATGCGGTTGAGCGGCCAGTAGCGAACGAGTGCCACGGCCATTAAATCGGAGCGGTCGACCGGCCCAAAATAGCGGGAGTCGGCTGAGTTCTCTCGGTTGTCGCCCATCACCCACACACACCCGTCGGGGACGGTGTAGGGATAGCTCACCTGAGCGCCAGGCGCTTGAACCGAAAGCGGCCAGCTCATGCCCGCCGTATAGTCCTCGTCGAGCGCCTGGCCGTCAACGACCACCTTGCCGTCCTGCAGGTCGACCGTCTGGCCGGCCGTGGCAATAACGCGCTTGACAAGAACATCATGCTCGGAGGTGCCATCGGGGTTGTGAAACACCACGATATCGCCCTGCTTGACGGGCTGACCGAGCTCGAGGCTCACCTTTTGCGCCAGGATCTGGTCGCCAATCTCAATCGTGGACTCCATGGAGCCGGTGGGCACCACAAAGGGCTCGACCACAAAGGTGCGGATCAGGAAGGTGGCGGCGAGCGCGATTAGAATGACCAAAACCCATTCCAAGGCGCCCCGCAAAGTGAAAACGGACCTCTCGCCAAAATCATGTTCAAGATGAACTCGTTGGCGGCCTTTATTGTCCTCTATGTTATTCACCTCTTCCAGAAAGCAAATCCTGCGCGTAAGCACGCTCCTCGGGCGTGAGCCGCGCTGTCTCGATCAGGTCGGGACGCCAGCGGCAGGTGCGCTCGATGGCATTCTTGCGGCGCCAGGCGTCGACCTTGGCGTGATCGCCGCTCACAAGCACCGGCGGCACCCCCTCGCCGTTGAACTCGGCGGGGCGGGTGTACTGCGCGTACTCGAGCAGTCCTCCGTCCTCGGCGGTCGAGAACGACTCGTCCACATTGCTCATCTCGTCGCCCAGGGCGCCGGGAATCAGGCGTACGGCGGCATCGGCAACGACCATAGCGGGAAGCTCGCCGCCCGTAAGCACGTAGTCGCCGATCGACAGACGCTCATCGGCATACGCATACGCGCGCTCGTCGACGCCCTCGTAGCGACTGCACACAAACAGCAGGCGCTCACTTTTGAGCAGGCGCTCGGCCACATGCTGCGTAAAGGGCTCGCCACAGGGGGTAAAGAACACCACAGTGGGCTTGGGACCCTCTGCGCTAATGGCCTCGATGGCCTCGGCGATAGGCTCGACCTTCATGAGCATGCCCTGCCCGCCGCCGTACGGCTCGTCATCGACGGTACGATGGCGGTCGTGCGTCCAGTCGCGCAGGTTATACGCCTTAAAATCAAAAAGGCCGGCCTTGCGGGCGCGGCCCAAGATCGATGTGGACATGACGGGCTCAAACATCTCGGGAAAGACCGAAAGGGTCTCGATCAGCATGTTGTCCTCCCTACTTGTCCATATCGATCAGGCCGTCCATAACGTGGACGGAAATTGTTCCTGTGTCGGGAAGATCGAGCACGACCTGCTCGATCACGGGAATCAGCACCTCGCCGTACCGATCACCCTCGACAACCCAAACATCGTTGGCGGGCGTCGACATGATCTCGACGATCGTACCGAGCGAACCGAAGCGCTCGTCGACCACCTCGCGACCCATCAGGTCGGTATAGGCAGCGTCGAGCGAATCGAGCTCAAAGTCGTCACGATTTGCCAGCACGTAGCATCCCGTGATGCCCTCGGCGGCCGTCAAGTCGTCAATGCCCTCAAACGAGACCAGATCGCCATCGCCCGTATCGGTGACGGACACGACCGTGCAAAAGCGGTCGCGCTTGAGCGCCGGCGGCGTCAGGGCGACGCGCATACCCGGCTCTAATACAGAAGGAAGCCCCCGCAGCGGCTGCGCGAGGACCTCCCCCTTCCTTCCGTGCGGCTTGACCACACGGGCGATGTTTTTGTACTGGAACCTCAAGGTCCTAGCCCAGAACCTCTACCTCGACAGCAGTGTCGAGGCGAGCGGCCAGTGCACGGGCGAGCGTGCGAATGGCCTTGATGGTACGGCCACGACGGCCGATGACCTTAGCGACATCATCCTCGGCGACCGAAACCTCAATCGTAGAGGCGTCGTCACCATCGATGACCTCAAGGCTCACGGAATCCGGGTCGTCGACGATCTGAACAACGAGATATTCGACGAGATCGGCGATGCGATCTGAGAGCATTGCCTCACCCTCGAGCTGTGCAGCGTCAACCTCAGGCACGATTTACTCCTCGGCACCCTCAGCGGCCTCAGCGGCAGCCTTAGCGGCCTCGGCCTCTTTGGCGAGCTGCTTCTTGGACTTCTTGACGACGGTCTCGGTCTTCTCGCCCTCGTTGGCGGCCTTGACCAGAGCGGCGACGGCGTCGGTGAGCTGAGCGCCCTTTGACTGCCAGTCGGCGATCTTCTCGAGGTCGAGGTTGATGGTCTTGGGGGCGGTCATCGGGTTGTAGCGGCCAACCTCCTCGATGATACGACCGTCACGCGGGGCGCGGGAATCGGCGACGACGACACGGTAGTACGGACGCTTCTTAGCGCCGTGACGAGCAAGGCGAATCTTGACTGCCAAAGGAAACTCCTCCAACCAAGCAGCTTTAGGCTGCAACTACAAACAAACAGTTGAACATAATACGCCATCGACGCGGGCAGGTGAAGTCCGTGAGACCAACTTCTTCGGTGTAGTCGAGGGCAAATCCATATCTTAGACAAGAATTCGGGATTTGCAAGCACATACACGCACCCCACATGAGCTGCGCGGTATACTCATGACATGGAAAGACGCGAACATACATACGGTTATGAGGATGCCATGGGCGTCACGCCGCCTCCCTGGACGGGTCCGGCGGTGGGCCTGATGGACCTCGATGCGTTTTTTGCGAGCGTGGAGATGCTCGACCATCCCGAATGGCGCGGAAAGCCGCTCATCGTGGGTGGCAATGCCGATTCGCGTGGCGTCGTGTCCACGTGTTCGTATGAGGCGCGTCGCTTTGGCGTGCACTCTGCCATGGCCTCGGCCGAGGCGCGGCGCTTGTGCCCGCAAGCCATTTGGACGCACGGGCACTTTGATCGCTACCGCGAGGTGAGCGCGCAGGTCATGGCGATTCTCGCCGACGAGACCCCGCGCGTTGAGCGCGTATCCATCGACGAAGCCTTTATCGATATCACACCGGGTCGCTTTGCGCCCGAGGACCCGCTGCTGGTTGCACGGCGTATAAGCGACCGCGTGGCAGCGCTGGGAGTGACGTGCTCCATTGGCGTAGGCTGCAACAAGACGGTCGCAAAGATCGCAAGCGAGCGGGATAAGCCGTTTGGGCTGACCATCGTGCGCCCCGGAACCGAGCAGCGCTTTTTGGCCGCGCTGCCGGTATCTGCCATGAGCGGCATCGGGCGCTCGGCCGAGGAGCGACTGCGCCGCATGCGCATCTACACCCTCGGCGAGCTATCACGTGCACCGGAATCCACCTTGGCCTCTATTTTTGGCGTCAACGGCGAACGCATGCGCCAGCGTGCGCTGGGACTCGAAATCTCCGAAGTCACGAGTCTCGATGAAGGGCGCGAGGTCAAGTCGGTCAGCAATGAACGCACCTTTGCGAAAGATTTGACTGAGCGCGGGGACATCGAAGCGGCGATTGCGCTGCTGGGTGAGTCGGTTGGACGCCGCCTGCGCCGTCAGGGACTGACGGGTGGCACGGTAACGCTCAAGCTCAAGTATTCGTATGGAAGCGGGCGTACGGCACAGCGCCGGCTGCCTCATCCAACCGACGATGAGAACATCTTCGTGGCGGTTGCACTCGAACTGCTCGACAACATCTGGCAAGAAGGCATGCATGTTCGCTTAGCCGGCATCGGCATGAGCGACTTCGACCACCAAGGCGGCATCCAGACTGACCTGTTCTGCGAAGTCGACGACCGCGGAGCCCAATCGAGCGACCGTCGCGACCTCTCCGTCGCTATCGACGCCGTCCGAGACAAGTTCGGCGACACCGCCCTATCCTTCGGCCGCCAATCCCGCTTCGACGATTAGTCCCTAAGGCAAAAAAAGCCGGGCAGCTGCGAATGGTGCAACTGCCCGGCGAACGATAGAAGGTAGCTAAACCCCGTCTCAAATGAGCTACTAGAGGAGGTTGAGGGGGAGCTGGGGGGCGTCTCCCCAGAGTTTCTCGAGGCGGTAGAAGTCGCGGGCTTCGGGAGTGAAGACGTGGACGACAACCGAACCGTAGTCCATGAGCATCCAGGTCTTCTGCTCGCGGCCCTCGATGGAGAACGGATGCTCGCCGCAAGCCTCGGCGACCTTCTCCTCGATCTCATCGACGATAGAATCGACCTGGCGGTTGTTGGTACCGGTGGCAAGCACAAAGTAGTCGCATACGTCGGAAAGCTCGGTCAGGTCGAGCACCTGAACGTCCTCGCCCTTCTTGTCGTAGGCGGCCTGCGCGGCGGCGCGGGCGACATCCTCGGCGGCGACACCGCTCGCGGACAGCGAGGCGGCAGTGCGGTCGGACGTGGCGACGAAGCTCTTGTGCTCCACACGTTCAAGAATCTGCTCGTCGGTCATGGTCTCGTCGGCCATGGAATACCTCTTTCTAGACAGCCCGAGCTAGCGCAGCTGGGCGTAATGGTTGTAAATCGTAATAGCTGTGGGATAAAGATAGCGCCCGGACTGGATCACATAGACCAAACCCTGCGCAAAACAGGAGAAGAACAACTCATCGAGCGTCGACTCCCCCACCATCTTGCGCAGCGCATGGACATAGTCGCCGTGACGGGTAGGCTCGATGGCATCTGCCACAAAGACCACCATATCGAGCGGCGTCATATCGCAGGCACCCACGGTGTGACGGTCGACAGCCTGGAAAACAGCCGGCGACAGCTCGGGGAAAAGCTGCGGAAGCTCATAGGCGGCAACAGGGCCATGCAAAAGCGGCGTCGCGGCGGAAGGAGAGCCGGCAACTTTGATGCCATAGTGAATCGCGCGGGCCACGAGCTCGTCATCGGAAAGCACCTTGTCCCAGTCGTGAATTAAGCCGGCGGCAGCGGCATCAAAGCGGTCAACGCCGTAGACCTCGGCCAGATGAAGTGCGGTCTCGGCAACACCCAGCGAATGCACATAGCGCTTGCGCTTATCTTTCATGCGAACATCGAGCAGCTCTTGAATGCGCTTGAGCAGCGCGCGCTCATCGCCCTCAAACTGATCCTCTACCGACAACGTAGACCCCCATCACTCAAAATCTTCTTGGCCCAGATCGACATACAAACCGCGCTTGCGAATGTAGCCGAGCACGGACTCGCTCGTAAGATAGCGCACGCTCATGCCGCGGGCAACTCGCTTACGAATGTTCGTCGAGCTGATCGCCAGCGCCGGAATCTGAATATAGCGCACATCGAACGGCAGCCCCGACTCTTTGATTCGGGCACGCGCCGTATCGATATCAAAGCCCGGTCGCGTCGCCGCAATAAAGGTAGCAAGCTCGGCGATTCGTTCGGCATCATGCCAAGTCACAATATCGATAATCGCGTCGGCGCCCGTAATAAAGTAGAGCTTTACCTGCGGCGGATAAAAGTCGCGAAGGGCATGAAGCGTATCGGCCGTGTAGGTTACGCCCGGACGGTCGATCTCGAACCGACTCGCCAAAAAGGCCGGGTTCGCGGCGGTGGCGAGGACCGTCATGGCATAACGGTCCTCGGCAGGCGTCACCGGCTTGTCAAGCTTAAAAGCAGGAGAGCCCGCCGGCATAAAGAGCACAGCGTCCAAGTCGAGGGACTCGCGCGCCTGCTCGGCGGTCACCAGGTGCCCGTAATGAATGGGATCAAAGGTGCCACCCATAATGCCGAGCCTAAACTCCTGCCCGTCCTCTAGAGGAAGCTCGGGCAGACCGATTCCACCGCGCAGCGACATGGCTTACTCGCCCTCCGAGGTCTCGGCATCGCCCGCGGCATCCGCCGCATTGACAACCTCGACGCCCTCATCCGCAGCATCGGCCACGTCAATGGCTTCAACGGCAACGTCCTCGCCAGCGTCCTCGAGCTCCTCGTACTCCGAGAAGTCCTCAGCGCCCTCAAAGTCAAAGGCACGCTGGCAAATGCGGACCTCGTCGCCCGCACGACAACCGGCCTTCTCGAGCGCGTCGTCAACACCCATACGCGCAAACTTATGCTGCAGGTAAATGACGGCTTCTTCGTTTTCCCAGTCGGTCTGAATGACCATGCGCTCGATGGCACGACCGACCACGCGGAAGGCACCGGGCTCTTCCTGGACAATGCGGAAACGCTTCTCACGCTGCAGGCGACGGCGCTCCCATTCATCGTCGCGCAGGTCGACCGGCTCATCGGAGACCGCCAACTCGGCGCGGAGCTTGGCCACCTGCTCACCTACGGCAAGCATCAACGTATTGAGACCGGCGCCCGTCACGGCAGACACGGCAAAGAACATATGGCCATCGTCGAGCGCTGCGCGCTTGAGGTCGGCAATCTTATCGGCCGTGCCCGGCGCATCGCACTTGTTGGCGACAACGATCTGCGGGCGCTCCGAAAGCTCGGCGCCATACTGCTCGAGCTCGCGGTTGATGATGCGATAGTCCTCAACCGGATCGCGATCCTCAAAACCGCCCGTCATGTCGACGACATGCATGATCAGGGCCGTACGCTCAATGTGGCGCAGGAACTGGTGACCCAGGCCCTTGCCCTCGCTCGCGCCCTCGATGAGACCGGGGACGTCGGCAACGACGTAAGAATATTCGCCGGCACGCACCATGCCGAGGTTCGGCACGAGCGTGGTGAACGGATAGTCGGCAATCTTGGGACGGGCGGCA
>CALBBA010000088.1 GCA_937926755.1 uncultured Collinsella sp. | reverse complement strand
GGGTTGTTTCGTGCCCCTCCCCACCCAAAAAGCAACGGGGGCGTCCGGGGGGGAGTGCCCCTCCCCGTCCCCGCCGTGCCCGCAGCGCCGGCCATGATATCGCCCGGGTCGCCAATCCAATGCACGCTGCCCAAGCGCACCACGGCGCCCCGGGACCAGCGCTCAACCAAGGGTTCGCAGCCCTCGTACCAATCGCATTCAAAGCCATAGATAAGCTCGAGCTCCGGCGCGATTTGCGCGGCGAGCTTGCGGGCGTCCTCAAATGCCAGGCGATGTGCCGGCAGGTCGCCCTCGACAACCTGCACCTCGCAGCTGGCGTCCATACTGGCGGGCAGGGTGAGGTGGTGGGTCGAGACCATGACCTGACATCCGGCAGCCGCGGCAGCGCGGACGTTCTCCTCAAACGAGGCATGCCCGTCCGAAAACGAGGTGTGGGTATGGCAATCGACCAGCGGACATGCGGACATGGAGACTCCTTTGCATTTGGCGAATCCGCTCCATTGTAATGGCGCGGCCCCCAGCGCACCGAGTGCGTCGGCGCCGTAATCGACTGGAAAGGCTAGGCGGTGCACGCTAGCGCGGCTGCGGCTACTTGCTTCGCTTCGCCGCCCGCTTGGATTGCGCGGTCACCATCGCGTGGCGTATGGCGGTGATGGGGCGATAGCGGATCATACGCGGGCCCGACCAGCGCATGACCTCGCGGATCTTCTCGCGCATGGCAGGCCGGTAACAATGCGAAGGACAGGCCGAGCAAAATGTCTTGGTGCCCATGTGCGGGCAGTGCTCAATGCGCGCGATGGCGTATTGCTGCAGCTCGGCGCATTCGGGGCAGAGCGTAATGGTCCGAAGGCCGAGTTTCACGCGCACGGACTCATCGTCGCTGGCCTGTTCGACCGCATGCCCGCCGCCATGATGCCCACGACACCACAGCGCAATCATCTGCGACACCATCTGGGCCTCGCGCTCGCGTTTGCGTGCCAGCTCCGGTGTGTCGACCGGGCGCGCCATTAGCTCAGCCTCCCGTGTTCGACCGAAAGTGAGCAGTCGGCAAAAGCGCAGGTGCTGTCGCGGTGACTGACGAGCACGATAGTCTTGCCGCGGCGCTTGAGCTCGTCGACGGCCTTCATCACGGACGCCTCGTTGAGTGCGTCGAGGGCGCTGGTGGGCTCGTCGAGCAAAATGAAAGGCGCGTCGTTGAGGAAGATGCGTGCAAGTCCGATGCGCTGGCGCTCACCGCCCGACAGCGAGTCGCCCAGCTCGGCAACCGGTGTGTCGAGGCCTTGCGGCAGGCGGTCGATGAGGGCGGTGAGCGAAGCGGAGCGGCAGGCATCGAGCAGCTCGGCGTCGGTGGCGTCGGCGCGTGCGACCAGCAGGTTCTCGCGTACGGTTCCGCAGAACAGATGCGTGTCCTGCGTCATGTAAGCCTCGTTGTCGCGCAAGCTCGCCGTGTTGATACGGCGGGCGTCGACATCGCTTACCGCGATGGTGCCGTCGGTGGGGTCCCAAAAGCGCATGAGCAGCTTAAGC
>CALBBA010000087.1 GCA_937926755.1 uncultured Collinsella sp. | reverse complement strand
CATAGGCGGGAAACCCCGATCCTGTATGCCCGCTCGCCGAGCCCACGTTGACCACAGACTGGATTGCCGGCGCCGGCTTGGCGGCAAGGCCCTCCCCCACAAAGGCATACCGCTCGGTCACGTTGATGGTGCCCGTCAGGTTAGCGGCAATATCGTCGGCCGAATCCTGTGTGCCGGCAACGTTCACGATCACCTGGGTTTCAAGGTCGCCCGGAAACGGGCCCGGCTCGCGGACATCAACGATCAGATGGCGGTAGCGCTCGTGCTCGACCGCCGTCGGCAGCAGGTCAAAGCCCACGACCTCGTGGCCCTCGTCCAAAAAGCGCTGCACGCACGCGGCCCCGATGCCGCCCGAAGTGCCCGTGATCAACACCTGCATATTGGCTCCTTAGGCAGTCGCATGACGCTCGAGATACTCGGCACCCACGTTCTCGCGCTCCCAGCCGCGCACGACCTTGTAGCCCACGGGGCTCAGGAAGACCTCGCACAGCAGCTCGGCGACAGCGCCGGTCAGCGAGCACATAAGGACCTGCACCCAGGTCCAACCAAAGAACGTGTGGCTCACTACAATGGCAAAGACCAGGTTGTCGATAAACTGGCCAACACCCGTGGACACATAGGAGCGGAAGGCGAAGCTCGCAAAGTTATTCTTTTTGAGCATGCGGCCGAGCGACTGGTTGAGCGTGGAGTTGACCACGGCAGAGGTAAGCATGGCCAGCGACGAGCCAAACACCACGTACCAGGTGCCGCCGATCGTGGCGTTGAGGGCAGTGTTGACCTCGATCATGCCCGTGTCGTAGTAGGCGCCCCACATGCCGGGCGTGAGCGAGCACAGCCAAAAGCACAGGCTCACGGCCAGGTTAACCAGCAGTGAGAGGATAGAGATTTTGATGGATGCCTTGGCGCCAAAGCGCTTGCAGATCATGTCCTGGCACAAAAACGAGACCCAGCTCACCACAAAGCCGCAATCGAGTGCCAGATACGGCAGGCTGATGAGCTCTTTGTTGGCCAGCAGGTTCATCATGATGACGCTCACGATAAACAGCGAAACCGTTGCCGCGGGAATGCTCCGCAACAGGACTTTGTAGTCCTCCATGACCTTCTTGATCATTATGTACTCCTTTGGTTTTAGGTTTAACGAGCAGGATATCGGAACCGAACTGCTCGGCCGCCCCGGTCTTGAGGCGACGGTGGGTATGATAGCTGCTCCGCCGGCGGCAGGCAAGCAACGGGCGCGGCAGCCCCGCAAGGCTACCGCGCCGATGCACTAAAACGTTACGTTGCCAAACTCCGACAGGATCAGGTCGGGATTGTGGTCGGTTGCCCAATCCACGTTCCACGGGCTCGTGAACAGCAGCAGCTTGCCGCCGCGCATGTCCTCGACGCGCAGGGTGTCACGTGTGAGCGACAGGCTCGGGATATCGATGGTGTCGGGGTCGTTCTGAATCCAGCGGATGTCGGTATAGGGCAGCGGCTGGCGACGCACCTCAACGCGGTACTCGGCCTTCAGACGGCGCTCGAGCACCTCGAACTGCAGCACGCCGACCACGCCGCCGATAACACTCTCCATGCCTGCACC
>CALBBA010000086.1 GCA_937926755.1 uncultured Collinsella sp. | reverse complement strand
TGGATGAGTTTTTGGGTGGCAGCGGGAAAAGTATTAGACCTCGATAGCGGGAGATGGGGCGCCGATGACAAGCCGGCGGCAGAAATGGGACAAGCAAGGCGAACGGATCATATGGATCAAAATCGCGTTGCAAAAGTATGAGTTTCACATATGGATGTTATTGGGTGCGTGGGCCGCTGCACGGCAGCCATGGAAGGACCTTAATATTACTTAGGCATGCGGCATTTGACGCCAGTCCCAATTGAAAGGCCAAGGGTAAATGGCTCCATGGGCAAGTGATTCTGTTTGCTAATGACCGAAAGGGCCAATCCATCATGTTGATTAAGGTTTCTGTTTGCTTGCATGGTTCGCTAACTGCTAAAAGGTTGGCCGATTGACTGTTTATGGCATCGTTAGTCGTCGGTGTTTTATAACACTAATTTAAAATAGCTGCAGTGGCTGAATGAATATAGACAAAGGACTATCAATGGAGTGCAACTGGATTTACTTCCCATCAAACGGTCGTCCGCCGCAGTCGTTAATGGACGTTGTAAAAGCTGTAAATAAAAATATTGAGCAGATTCGTTCTGATAAGAACAGTGAGCACAGCGATAACGTGCTCCGAATTTTGGAGTTCGATTTGAAGCAATTTGGTTTCGATGTTGAGGCGGGGAAAAAGAAAAACGAGAAACTATCGATGCCAGTGTTGTATGGGGAGAAAGGCTTAATTGATAAAGCTTTTGAGGTCGATGCCGTCCATAGGGACACTAACACGATAGTGGAGATTGAGGCCGGGCGCGCTGTCGCGAACAACCAGTTTCTGAAGGATTTTTTTGAAGCGTGCATGATACAGGATGCAGCATATCTTTGTGTAGTCGTTCGTAATGTGTACAAGAGTGGTAACAACTCAAGCAGAGACTACGAAAGGGTCGTAACTTTTTTCAAAACATTGTATGCAAGCGGGCGCATGCCTGTTCCGTTAAAAGGCATTATGGTTATCGGGTACTAACTGCAGTGGTTCTTTCGGTTTTGGAATAGTTCCGCGTGTAACTATTTGTGTGTCGGGCACATGGTGACTTGGGCAGCGGCTCGGACTCAGCGGATGCGAACAGCATGTATGCGGCAAGGTTTTCAAATTGTTTTAGAGGAAAACCTCTGCTGCTCAGTCAGCATTCGGCACCCTTCCCAACGCACGTATGATTAGCTTTTGAGATCGCTTCTGCTCTCTAATGGCGGCCGCAAGAGCCCTTCGACGTTCGATTTTGGCTTGCAGCTCATCAACCTTTGTAGCGGGTACATAGTCACTTTTGACCTTGTCGCCGACTCGATAGTTGAGATAGCAGTATTCGTGGCCCTTTATGTTTCGCATGCGGATGCTGCCCTTTGGAAGGAGACTGATTTCCTGCTCCATGAGGCCCAAGAGGCGGCTCGAGCGTGCATATTCCTCTTCTAGGACATCTTCTAAGACGGACATGGAGCCTCCTTTCCGAGTAGTTACCCTACATTCTATCAAATCCATTAAATTGTAGGGTAACTCAAGCATGTCCGCACGACATGTGACACTTAACCTGCCGCCTTGCTCTGTCGTGGCGGTGTGAATCAAAACAACGACCCTCTAAGGAGTTTGATTTTGATGAGCGACAACACCAAGCATCTCGCAAAGAAGTGCGTCAAGGACGCGGGGCCGTGCCTCGCGTTGTGCCTTGCCGGCGCAGCGGTCGCGCTGCTGGCTGTTCTGGGACCGTTTGATGTGCTCCGAAGTGCCAGTTCTCTGCACGTTTGCATGGCCTTTGCCGGCGCCATGATGACCGGCGGCGTGCTCGATCTGATTTTTTGGGTGCTCGACCCGTTTGGATGGAAGAACGAGGAGTAGGTCCTAAAGGATGGAAGGGCTGGAACGGTTGGCTTAGTGATCGTGCAGAATGTGGACTAGCGACTTACAGGGAAGCGGTGATCCGATGACGGTCTATGTGACGGGCGATATTCACGGCGGCCTCGACATGCAAAAGCTGCGCGATTGGGATCTTGGGGAAAGCCTGACGAGCGACGACTATCTCATCGTCGCCGGCGATTTTGGCTTTCCGTGGGATTTCTCTGCCGAGGAATGCGCCGACATCGCTTGGCTAGAATCGCGTCCCTATACCGTGCTGTTCGTCGACGGCAACCACGAACGTTACGACCATTGGGCAGAACGCCCCATGGAGCTGTGGCATGGTGGGTTGACGCAGCGCCTGTCGGATACTTCGCCCATACGGCGCCTGACGCGCGGCGAGGTTTTTGAACTCGACGGCTCAACGGTCTTTACCATGGGCGGCGCCACGAGCGTGGACAAGGAATACCGCATTCCGTATTCCAGCTGGTGGCCGCAGGAGTTGCCGGACGAGCGCAACTTTGAGGAGGCACGGACAAAGCTCGACGGCGTGGGCTGGAAGGTCGACTACGTGATCACCCACACCTGCTCCACGCGCATGCTTTCGCCCACGCTCTATCCGGGGCCCGGCTGGAATTGCCCTGCCGTTGATCGGCTTACGGCATTTTTCGATGAGCTGGAGGACCGCTTGGACTACAGGCGCTGGTACTACGGGCATTTTCATCGAGATGCCAACCCGGCCGAGCGTCATACCGTGCTCTACGACTGCATCGTTCGCTTGGGCGACGAACTCCAGCCCTGGGATGTTGCGTAGGGGTGGGGTGCCTGATTACTCAGCCGTTACGGTGATGTTCTCCCTGTGCTTGCGGATAACATCCCAGCTAAAGTGCTCGACCAGCCGCTCGGCAGAGCGCGGCGTGGTGTCCGGCGCGATGCCCGTTTGCCCGGCGAGCCAGCCCAGCAGCGCTTCGGGCGTGCCAAAGCGGGCGCGGAGTTCGCCCAGGTCCAGATCGCGGTCTCGTTTGGAAAGGCGGCGGCCGTCCGGTGCCATGAGCAGCGGAATATGTGCGTAGTGCGGCGTGGGCAGTCCCAACAGGTGCTGCAGATAGATCTGGCGCGGCGTGGACCCCAGCAGGTCGCATCCGCGCACGACCTCGGTGACGCCCATGGCAGCGTCGTCGACCACCACGGCTAGCTGATAGGCAAACACGCCGTCGCTGCGGCGCACCAAAAAGTCGCCGCACTCGGTGGCGAGTGCTTCGCATTGGGCGCCGTACGTGCGATCCACAAATTCGATCACGTCGTCTGCGAGGTCGTCGACGGTGGGCACGCGCAGACGTGTGGCCGGGGCGCGCAGGGCGCTGCGGCGGGCCACCTCCTCGGCCGAAAGACTTCGGCAGGCGCCACGGTAGATGGGCGTGCCGTCGCTCGCGTGCGGTGCACTCGCGGCGTGGAGCTCGGCGCGTGTGCAAAAGCAGGGATAGGTGAGGCCGGCGTCTTTCAGCCGGCGCAAGGCGCTCTCGTACAGGTCTAGGCGGTCGTGCTGGTAGTAGGGGCCTTCGTCCCACTTCAGCCCCAGCCAGGCCAGGTCGTCAATCAATTGGGCGGCAAGTTCCGGGCGCTTGCAGCGATCGTCCAGGTCCTCAATGCGTAACACGATGCTGCCGCCCTGGCTGCGGGTCGAAAGCCATGCGCACAGGCAGCTGAACACGTTGCCCAGGTGCATGCGGCCCGAGGGCGACGGGGCGAAGCGCCCCACGACGGGCGCGGGAGCGGCCGGCGTCGTTGGCGCGTCGGTGGCGGGTGTTGCTATGTTGCGTGCGTTGATGTCCATGCGGACGAGTATAGCGCGGGGCGCGGTGGGGGAGACGCTGCCGTGGCCTGCAAGTTGCTGAGGCCACACGTTGCGCGTGCCGGACCACCGGCTCGGCGCCTTAATCGTCGTCAATCAATCTAGCCCTCAAACGACAGAAACCCCGGCAGCTCTTCGCAACTGCCGGGGTTTCCGCGGAAAAGGGGGACATGATCCTCAAGCGGACGGCAAAGGGGCAAACCGTTTTCGCTCAACTGCTTTATGCCCCTCGCTCGCCGGCTTAATCGGCTCACGCCGCGCCCACACAAAGCCGCTACACCTGTGATGGAGCTATGAAGTGGTATCTATTGCCGGAGCGGGCTATGCCAAGGAGTGTCCCAGATTGCCGGCAGATAAGGAACGTCCCCAGGTGCCGGCGGCGGGCGTGACTTTTGTCCCGTTTTGACGCTCCGCTGACCTAGATGTTCGTCACATGAACCCGCAAACGTGGGACAATGACGCTACTGGTACCACAGACAAAGGATGTGCCTATGAACGCCCCCGTTGCCCAGCCCTGTCGGCAGCGCCGCCTGTTTGCGCGGTTCGCTTCCGTCTGCGCACTCGTCGCGCTTGCGTTGTTGCTGCTGCCTGCCGCCGCGCACGCCGACGGCTACTCCATGAGCCAAACCTACATCGGCGCCACGGTTGAGGCCGATGGATCGCTGACCGTTGTCGAGGGACGCCAGTTCGATTTCGACGATGACATTAACGGCGTGTATTGGGATATCAATACAGGCTCTAACCAGCAAGGCGGCTCGGTGGTCGTCAATGTGCTGAGCGTCGAGGAAGACGACACTGCGTTTAACAGGTCGACAGCGCAAATAAAGGCGACGACGGCGTTTACACGGTGGAGCAGTCCGACGACGGCGTAAAGATTAAGGTGTTCAGCCCTCACGAGAGCGGCGACAGCGCAATCTACTACGTGAGTTATTCCATGACCGGTGCGGTTATGAACTGGGCCGATACCGCCGAGCTCTACTGGAAATTTGTGGGTGACGGCTGGTCTGCGGACTCCGATGACGTCGAGATGGAAGTCTACTTTGCAAATGCCGCTGCCGGGACGGCTGCCGTCAAGGGCGATAACTTCCGCGCATGGGGCCACGGCCCGCTGACGGGCGACGTGTCGCTCGATGAGGACGAGCCCATGGTCACCTATACCATTCCCTGCGTGCATCAGGGCGAATTCGCCGAGGCACGCATCGCCTTCCCCAGCGACTGGGTGTCGCAGCTTGCCGCCTCGGGCGAAGAGCGCATGTCAACGATTCTGAGCGAAGAGAAGGAATGGGCCGACGAGGCCAACGCCCGCCGTGAGCACGCGCGTGCGGTTGCCGGCGCGATTGCCGTGGTGTGTGTTGTTGTGGCGGTTGCCTATACCGGTGTGATCGTGATGCTCAAGCTGCGCAGGCCCAAGCCCAAGCCGCTCTTCCAGGACGAGTACTTCCGCGATGTGCCCTCGGCCGACCATCCCGCGGTGCTTGCAGCTCTCATGAGCTGGAACGACGTGCCCGATCAGGCATATATCGCCACACTGATGAAGCTGACCGACGACCGCGTGATCAAGCTGGAAGAAGCGACCGAGACCAAGAAGAAGGGTCTGCTCCGTCGCGAAAAAGAGGAGCAGACGTATCGCATCACAGTGACCGACGAGGCCTGGAAGGCTGCCAAGAAGGACGGCATCGATCGCGATGTGCTCAAGGTCTTCTTCGCCGGCGTTAAGCCCGATAAGGACGGAGTCCGTTCGCGCACGTTTAGCGAGCTGGAGGAGTACGCTAGCGAGCGCACCACATCTGTTGGCGACAAGCTCGAGGACTATCAGAGCACAGTTAAGGGCAAGCTGGAGGCGCGCGAGCTTATTGCATCGGATGGCACTATCGCGATGGTGGCCGGCCTGGTTCTCGGCATCATCATTGTCTTTGGCATTCTGTGCTCTCTGTTCTATACCGACTTCGCGGATGCCAACGTCGGTGCCGCTATGATCTCGATCCCCGTCACGATCGTGGGCTTTGTCCTGAGCTGCACCTTCCGCCGTTACACGCCGGAGGGCGCCGAGGTGGCGGCTCGCTGCAAGGCGCTCAAGCATTGGCTTGAGGACTTTACGCGCCTGAAGGAGGCCATTCCCAGCGACCTGATCTTGTGGAACAAGCTGCTGGTGATGGGCGTTGCCCTGGGCGTTTCGAAAGAAGTGCTGCGACAACTGGCCGAGGCCGTGCCTGCGGACCTGCGCAACAGCGACGATTTCTACGACAACTACCCCTGCTACTGGTGGTATTACCATCACTACGGCAACGAGTCCCCGCTCGATTCGTTCAACGATGTGTACCACGAGACCATCCGCGAGCTGGCTTCGAGTTCCGATAGCTCGAGCGGCGGCAGCGGCGGCGGCTTCTCTGGCGGCGGCGGTGGCGGCGTCGGCGGAGGCGGCGGCGGAACGTTCTAGCGAGCGCTTGCTTTGGGGTGGATCTTTCTGGGCGGTTGCCAGGGAAGATTCATCCCATTTTTGTGCATCGAAACGGGTCAAACTTTCCGCTGAGGACCTTCGCGCAAGGGGCAGTGGACAAAAAATGCCAAATATGAGTACTGTTGCTGCGTTGGTCACATATGTTTGCACATAATAATGGGCTCCTAATGAGAGTACTTCTCGTTAGGAGTCCATTTTATTGAACATTTGAGGAGCTACGTCAGCTCGTGCAGCTGGTCGTCATGCCTACAAGCATCAAAAATGCCCCAAATCGCTGCTACTAAAAAGGTAACAGTACTCATATTTGATGTTTTTTGACCAGCAGGTCTCCCTGCCTTAGCAAATCTAAGGCAAAACGGGCTCCAGACCGCTGAATCATGCCGCATAGGGCACGTCCGCAGTCCGGAACTCGGTCCAAATTGAGTTATTGCGCCGCGTTAGCCCAAAACACCCGACAGGATCTCGATCAGACTGTCCACGTCGGCTTCCTCGCAGACGAGTGGCGGCAGGAAACGCAGCGTATGCGCACCCGTAGCGTTGATCACGGCACCGGCGGCCAGCGCGCGGGCAACAACACCATGCGCGTCGCCCGCGGCATCATCCAAATCACAGCCGAGCATCAAGCCGCGACCACGTACCTCGGTCACGTGCGGCAGCTTGGCGAGCTTTGCCTCCATATAGGCACCCACCTTGGCAGCATGCTCGGCATAATCGCCACGCACAAGCGCGGAGAGCGTCGCGGCACACGCCGCGATGGCCAAGCAGCTACCGCCAAAGGTCGAGCCGTGGTCGCCCGGCTTAAACACGTCGGCAATCTCCTTCTTCGCCACGACGGCACCCATGGGCACGCCATCAGCAATGCCCTTGGCAAGGCTCATGATGTCGGGCTCCACGCCATAGGTCTGGAACGCAAACGGCTTGCCGGAGCGGAAGATGCCGCACTGGACCTCGTCGGCGATAAGCACGGCGCCCACTTCGTGTGCCAGGTCGCGCGCCGTAGCCATAAACTCCTCGGTCATGGGATGCACACCGCTCTCACCCTGGATCGGCTCGAGCATCACGGCACAAATTTCGCTCCCCAGCTGCTTAAAGATCGCACGCAGCTCATCCACATCGTTGGGCGTGCAGGCCACAAAGCCACCCGGCAGCGGGCGGAAGCTGTCCTGCAGCCAATCCTGCATGGTGGCGGCAATGGTCTCGAGCGTACGGCCGTGGAAGCCGCCGCGCATGCACACGATGGTGTTGCCGCCATTACCGGCACGCTTGGCGTACAGGCGCGCGAGCTTCATCGAGCCCTCGTTGGCCTCGGCGCCAGAGTTGGCAAAGAAGGTCTCCCAAACCTGCTCATCCGCAGCCGGGGCACCAAGAGCAGCTGCCGTGGTCTCATCGCCGGCGACAATGGCATCGGCAAGCACGCGCGCACCATCTACGTCGTCGTTAGCAAGCTTGGACAGCAGCGCCGCGACCTGTCCGCGCTGCTCGATGTAGAAATAGTTGGAGACATGCATGAGCTTTTTGGTCTGTGCCTCGAGCGCCGAGAGCACAGCCGGGTCGCCATGACCTAGGCTGCACACGCCGATGCCGGCAAGAAAGTCGAGGTACTCACGGCCATCGTCGCCGGCGAGCTTCATGCCGTGACCCTCGACAAACTCGACCGGAGAGCGGCCAAAGGTATGCATAACGTAATGGGATTCAAGCGATTGCTGAGCTGCAAGTGACATGGGATGCCTTTCGTTGGGCGCCAGACGGCGCGGGGCTATGGGTGCAGGAATGGGGCGGCTGCGGGTCAGCTAGACCGTCTGAAGCTTCTCGACCTCGTCAAGGTTTTCGGTCAGACGCGCAGCAAACGTCGAAAGCGGATGCGGATGCGTATCGAACTCGTAAGCCGTCTCGGTGGAATGGATCACGGTGCCGACGCCGGCATCGGTCAGCAGCTCCAGGAGCAGCGAATGCGGCGTGGTACCGTTAATGATGTGGGCACGAAATACGCCGCCGGCAAGCGCATCGACGGCCGCACGCAGCTTGGGAATCATGCCCTTATCGACCTCGCCACCGTAGAGCATCTCGTTAACCTCGTCGAGCGTTAGGTTAGAGATAAGCGAATCCTTATCGCTAAAGTCCTTGTACAGGCCATCGACGTCGGTCAAAAAGATCGCCTTATGCGCGTGAAGCGCTGCCGCGACGGCACCGGCGGCGGTATCGGCATTGATGTTGAAGAAACCGCCGTCCTCCCCCGCCGCGACGGTAGCGATAACGGGGATGTACTCGCTATCGAGTAAGCGCTCGATATAGTCGGTGTTAACGTGCGTCACTTTGCCCACGCGACCGAGTTCGGGGTCGAGCGGCTCGGCGATGAGCGTGCCGGCATCGCTGCCCGACACGCCCACGGCCAGGTTGCCGTGGTGGTTGATGGCAGCAACCAGCTCCTGGTTAACCTTGCCGCCCAGCACCTCGCGCACGATATCCATAGTCGCCGGCGTAGTCACGCGCTGGCCGTTCTTAAACTCGACGGGAATATCGTAATGGCTCAGCGCCTCGTTGATGGCCTTGCCGCCGCCATGCACAATGACGGGGCGCATGCCGATGATCTTGAGCAAAACGATGTCGCTCATCACGTCGCGGCGCAGCTGCTCGTCAACCATGGCTGCTCCGCCATATTTGATAACAACCGTCTTGCCGGTCAGGTTTTTAATCCACGGCAGTGCTTCGAACAGCAGCTGCGCGGTTGCTTCGTTGGATTCGCTCGAACGACAATCGCGTGCGAATTTCATAATCTGCCTCGTCTTTCGTATCGTTATCGCGCCGTGCTCCACTGTCCGCAATCGCGGCAAGATGCGCAGCGCGCCTGGAATCTAGGAACGGTAGTCGCCGTTGATGGAGATGTACTCGTGCGTGAGGTCGCAGGTCCACACGGTCGTTGCCGCGTCGCCTGCGCCCAGGTCGGCCGAGATCACGATCTCGGGCGCCTCGAAACGTCGTAGAGCCTCGTCCTCGTCAAAGGGAACAGTCAGACCGTCGCGACAGACAGGCATGCCCATCATGTCGATGGAAACGTCTTCCTGATTAAACTTCACGCCGCACTTGCCGAGCGCCATGGCAACGCGGCCCCAGTTGCAGTCGTGGCCAGCGATGCAGGTCTTGACGAGCGGCGAGTTGGCGACGGCACGGGCGGCGATATCGGCTTCCTCGTCGTTGGCGGCGCCGGTAATGTTAACCGTCACGAGCTTTGACGCACCCTCGCCATCGGCCGCGATGTTGCGCGCCAGGCTCTCGCACACCTCGTGCACGGCAAAGGCCAACTCGTCAAAGGCGTCAGTGCCCTCGACGATGGCCTCGGCATCTGCGGCAGCAGCGCCAGAAGCAAGCATGATGCAGGTGTCGTTGGTCGAGGTGTCGGAATCGACCGTTACCTTGTTAAAGGTCTGCTTGACGGTCGAGAGCAGCAGGGCATGAAGTGCCGCAGGCTCGACGGGGGCATCGGTGGTGATAACTGCGATCATGGTGGCCATATTAGGCATGATCATGCCCGAGCCCTTGCACATGCCGCCTACCGTATAGACATTGCCCGCATGACCCGCAGCCTCACTGACGTAGGACACGGCGTACTCCTTGGAGTGCGTGTCGGTCGTCATGATGGCGCGAGCGGCATCGGCGCCACCGTGGGCGGAGAGCGCCTCGTAGGCAACAGGAATGGCTGTCTCAAACGTGTCGATCGGCAGAATCTGGCCAATCACACCCGTGGAGGCAACCAGGATCTGCTGGGGTTCGCAGCCGATAACCTGCGATGCGATGTTGCAGGTCTCGCGCGCGCAGGCAAGGCCGGTCTCGCCCGTGGCGGCGTTCGCGTTGCCGGAGTTGATTGAAACACCGGCGATGATACCGTAGCCCTTGTCCGCACCGCCCAGGTTGGCACGGCTCACCTGCACGGGCGCCGCGCAAAAGCGGTTGGTCGTAAACACGCCGGCGCCGGGACAGGGTTTATCGGGCATGACGAGCGCATAGTCTAAGCGCTCGGGATTCTTCCGGAATCCCGCATGGATGCCTGCGGCCTTAAAGCCGGCCGCTGCCGTAACGCCACCCTCGACGGCGCGAATCTTGATATCAATCAGGTCGGTATTCATCGTCTTTATGACTCCTTATGTCAAACAAAAAACGGACATCGGTTGGTGCGCCATGCCAGTCGTGATCATGAGACCAGCTTAAGAGTGGCGCCCCACTCGATGCCCGACTACCAAATCGTTAACAATCGAATGTGCTACACCGGGCACGCCACTGTGGGCAAGCCTCGTCGCTCGTCAAAGCCAAAGACGATATTGGCACACTGGACTGCTTGGCCCGCAGCGCCCTTGCACAGATTGTCGATAGCGCCCGTCGCCACCAGCACGCCCGCGCGTTTGTTGAGCGCAAGGCCAATCTGGGCGGCGTTGGTTCCAACGACCGAAGCCGTCTTGGGCTGCTGGCCGGCGTCGAGCACACGCACAAAGGTGCGTCCAGCGTAGAACTGCTTGTAATAGTCGACGACATCCTCAAGAGCCAGGGAGTCGATGGCCTGCGGCGTGAGCGGCAGCGTCACCGTGGAGAGCAGGCCGCGCTTGAGCGGTGCCAGATGCGGGGTGAAGACGACGCGATCGGTCAGGCCAAGGATTTGCTCAATCTCGGGCGTGTGGCGATGCTTGCCCACGCCGTAGGCCTCCAAGTTCTCGTCAGCGCTGCAAAAATGCGTACGAGCGTTGCAGGACTTGCCGGCACCCGTCACGCCGCTGATGGCATCAACGATCACGGGGCCGCTCTGGGCAACCCAGCCAGCGCGCACGGCGGGCGCGGCGGCAAGGCTCGTTGCGGTGGGATAGCAACCGGCGCAGGCGACCAGCACGGGTTTGCCGTCGGCATGGTCGGATGCGGCGGTCTCCAAGTCCCGGCAGAATAGCTCGGGCAGGCCAAAGGCACGGGTCTTGAGCAACTCGGGACTCGTGTGTTCGGCGGTATACCAGGCCTCAAAGGTGGCCGGATCGCTCAGGCGGTAGTCGGCCGAGAGGTCAATGCAGGAGACTCCCGCGGCAAGCAGGGCGGGCACCTGTGCCATGGCAGCCGTGTGCGGCACGGCCAAAAAGACCGCGTCGCAGTTCTTGAGCTCGGGGGCATCGTGCATCGTGAAGACAAGATCGCTCACGCCGGCGAAACTCGGGTACACCGCGGACAGCGGCTGGCCGGCATCGGCGTTGGACGTAATGGCAGCAAGTTCAAACTCGGGATGACCGAGGACGAGGCGAATGAGCTCGGCGCCGGCATATCCAGCCGCACCGACGATTCCAACCTTTAAAGACATATCGGACTCCTTGTCTGCAGTTATGCACCAATGCGCATCCCGCAGCCGTCGTTATGAAGTGAGTTGAAACTTTAGCACCAAAAGATGCATATATACGCAAATCTTTTACATATTCATGCATTGAAACAGTCCCGACACATTCACTCGAAGGAATTGACAAATAAATGCGGGCCCCATATTGCCCAGTGCACCTTACGGTGACGTTGCAATGTGGGGCCCGCTACATGCGAGAATTTGAATTGTCGAAGCTTGCTGAGAGACTCGTTTAGAGCTCGACCGGCACCCATTCGTCATGGTTGCAGACAAAGGCCTCGGGTTCCTCCACGCTAAAGAAGACGAGCGTGGGATCGCCTGCGCCCTCGTAGTGCTCGCCCAGGCGCTCCAGGTGCTTCCAGCCCGCCTCGCGCATATCGGGAGCGGCCTGGTCATCCAGACCCGCATGCCCGCGCAAGATGAGCCAGCCATGGCCCGGCCACCAACTCGTGGCCTCAAAGCGCTGATTTTGCAGCAGCTCTTGCCACACGTCTTTGGTGCGCGCCGTCACAAACCACAGCTTACCGTCCTGAATCTGTGCAAACGAGAACGGACGTACATGTGGCTGCCCGTCCACGCTCGTCGCCAAGTACCACGCCGGCACCGACGTCAGATACTCCAAAACCGTATTCAATCCGTCCACGTTTCCTCCTGTACTAGCCAGTTTGAGAGCCTGGTTTGTGTGAGCTAGAGCTCCAGGCGCTCCTCGCTGCCGTCGATATCACAGAAGCGGGCGACGATATTGCGGACCGAGAAAAACGCAAGGCGGCCGTCGTTGGCACTATCGTGTTGCTCGCCAATGCCCACCATGTGCTTAAAACCCGCTTGACGCACCTTGTCGCTCGCAACTGCGTCGTCCTCAAGTGCGGCCTCGCCGGTCAACACTATCCAGCACTCCCCCGGCTTCCAGCCCGAGAGTTCAAACTTGGGATTCGCACTCAGCTCCGCCCACACATCCTTGTCGCGCGACGTGCAAAACCACAACTTACCGTCATCGACCATGGCAAACGAAAACGGCCTCACGCGAGGCTGATGCCCGTCACTTGCATCGGTCGTGGCCAGAAACCACGCCGGAATGCGCCTGAGATACGAACAGGCGCGCTCAAGCTGAGCCGTGCGGTCGTTGTCGGTCATAGGGACCCCTTTCTTGCGCCCGAATCGCGCCTAAACAAGTTGAAGATTGATGACGATGACGCAGATGAGCAGCAACGCCGTCACCACCGCCGCCAACGCATCGCCGCGGCCAAATGCAAGCGCATGCAGGCGCGTGCGGCCCTGCTCGCCGTGATAGCAGCGTGCATCCATGGCGGCAGACAACGTCTCGGCATGACGGAACACGCCCGTGAACAGTGGAATCTCCACACTGCCGAGCATACGCACGCCGCCGAGCGGACCGCCCGTCACGCGCGCGCCGCGGCTTGCCTGTGCATCGGCCGTCTGCTTCATCTCAATGGCAAACTGCGGCATAAAGCGTAGCGCGATACCCATGATCATGCCGAGCTCGTGCGCAGGAAGTCCCACACGCGCAAACGGCGCGAGCAGGCGCTCAAAGCCCGCGGTGAGGTCGAGCGTCGGCGTGGTGAGTGTAATGGCGCTCATGCCGGCCATCATCAACGTCAGGCGACACGCCATAAAGGCGGCAGAACGCAGTGAGCCCTCGCTTATCTGCAGAAAGCCGAGCTGCCACAGGATGCGCCCACTCTGATCGGTAAACAAGTTGAGCACCGCGACCACGACGACGATTGCCAGCAGCGGCGCCATCGACGACAGAACGCGACGAACCGGCACCCGAGACACGGCATAGGTCAGCACAACGAAAATTGCGACCGGGGCCAGTCCGCGGAAGCTGCTGACTGTGAGCGTCGTGATCAAAAATACAAAGCCCAGGAGCAGCTTGGTGCGCGGATCCAGGCGATGGATCGCGCTATCGCTCGGATAGTAGCTGCCAAACGAAAACGCCTCCATTAGCAACCCTCCTCTCGCGCGACCGTTTCGGATTTGGCCTTGTCCGAGACGTTAGAAGAACCGCCTGAGCGACCGATCGGCAAATCTGCCAACTCGTCGGCCAACGACTCAACCGTATAGAGCCCGCCGCGACGCAGCGGCACGCCCGCTTCCGCGAGCGCCAACGCCATGCGCTGGGCAGCGGGAACACCCAAGCCGATTGATTTAAGCTCATCCGCATGCGCAAAAACCTGAGCGGGCGTGCCCTCAGCAAACACCGCGCCCTCGTTCATCACGACAATACGATCGCAGCAATTGGCAAGGTCATCCATACTGTGTGAGACCATGACGACGGTCAGGCCCCCATGGTGAAGTCGATCGATGAGCTCCAGGAAATCACTGCGCGCCGCCGGATCGAGCCCCGCCATGGGTTCATCGAGCACCAGGACTTCGGGCTCCATGGCGAGCACACCGGCGAATGCCACACGCCGTTGCTGACCGCCCGAAAGCTCAAAGGGACTCTTGTCGCCCACCGTGGCCAAGTCGAGGCCCACGCGCGCGAGCGATGACTCAACGCGGTGCGCGACCTCGGCCTGCGACAAGCCAAGGTTGTGCGGGCCAAACGCCACGTCCTGCGTCACGGTTTCGGCAAACAGCTGACGCTCGGGATATTGAAACACCACGCCGACCTTGGCCTTAACCGCGGCGGCATCTTTCTTGTTTGCCAGGTCGAGCCCCAACGCGTAAACGGAACCCTCCTGGGGGCGAATCAAACCGTTGAGATGCTGGACCAGCGTCGACTTACCCGAACCGGTATGACCTGCTAAGCCCAGGAACTCGCCGCGACGCACCGTCAGCGATACATCGCGCAGCGCCCACGGGCTGCTGGGGTCTTTTCCCCAGAGAGCCTGTTTGCTCGATTTGCCCGCAACGGCCGAGCGCTTATGCCAGCGGCGACGCTCGCGCGGACTGAGCGAATAACTGTACGAAACATGGGATAGCTCGATGACGGGCTCCGACGCGTTGCCCTCGTTGTCTACCGGAACAGTGCCGTCAGCGATTTCCGACTGGGATACGGAAGACTGCCCCGCGATGCCTGCCCTACTTCGCTCGGCATAAGCCTGCGCAATCTCGGCGACCATATCCGCCTCACGCACCTGCGCGCAAACGGGCACGCCCTTCGCACGAAGTGACCTGCCCAGACGACACGACTCCGGCATATCCAGGTTGAGCTGCGCAAGCTCATCCGCCCGCGTCAAGATTTCCTCGGGCGTACCGAGCATGGCAACGTGCCCCGCCCGAAACACCGCGACACGATCGGCCTCGGCGGCCTCCTCCATAAAGTGCGTAATCATCACGATAGTCATGCCGCGATCGTGAAGTGCACGGCACGCTTTCATAAGACCCTTGCGTCCGCGCGGATCGAGCATCGAGGAGGCCTCATCCAAAATGAGAACGCGCGGCTCCATGGCGAGCACGCCGGCAAGCGCCACGCGCTGCTTTTGGCCACCCGAGAGTGCATGGGTCTCGTGGCGCTCAAAGCCCACCAGGCCCACGCCCTTCAGCGCCTCGCGTACGCGCTGCGCAATTTGCGCCGATGGCACGCCAAGGTTTTCGGGACCGAACGCAACGTCATCTTCGACAAGCGTTGCCACCAGCTGATCATCGGGATTCTGGAATACCATGCCCGCGGTCGAACGAATGTCATAGACCAGCTCGAGGTCGGACGCATCCATACCGTTGATACGCACCGTGCCCGCATCGGGCTGCAACAGTGCATTCAGATGCTTGGCAAACGTCGACTTGCCCGACCCATTACCACCGAGGATGCAGAAAAACTCGCCGTCCTCGATGTTTAGATCGACGCCGTCGAGCGCCGGCACGGCACCGTCATAGCTAAAGGAAACGCCCCGACACTCAATCATGCGCGGGCTTTGACCTGGTCCTTCTTGGGCGTGATGAGGTTGGAGACCGCCTTGTACACTGCAAGCGTCAATACCGAGTTAAGCACGGTCTTGATAAGGTTGAACGGCAGCACGGCA
The DNA here is from genome assembly GCA_937926755.1 of uncultured Collinsella sp. Classification (GTDB taxonomy): domain Bacteria; phylum Actinomycetota; class Coriobacteriia; order Coriobacteriales; family Coriobacteriaceae; genus Collinsella. The sequence goes on along the minus strand of CALBBA010000086.1, from coordinate 4,715 downwards.
GGAATCATAAGCGGGGCGATCACATCGACCGAGCCATACCAGAACCATACGCCAATGGTAAGATTTGCGACCATAGACAACGCCGTAGCGGCAATAACGCCGAGCACCAGGCCAATCACGGCACCCTTATAGGTGTGCATCTTCTGGTAGACGATAGCCGCGGGCAGAATGTAGCCCAGCGTGGCAACCAGGTTCATAAGCGCACCGACCCAGTCGCCCGTGGTAAGCGCATGGATAACAATCGCCATAGCGGCAACAGCGGTGCCGGCACCAGGGCCATACGCAAATCCACACACCATCGCCGGCACCAGCGACGGGTCATACGTCAAAAACGGCGCCGAAGGAAGGATGGGCAGCTGCACGTACATAAACAAGGCGCCCAAGGCGCACATCAACGCCATGGTAACGAGCTGTTTGGTGCTCCACCTATTCGTGTTCTCAAAATGGATATGCTGCGACTGTTCAGACATAAGATCACCTGCCTCTTTCATCCGGACTCTAACCGTTGGTACTGGGATCTCACCAGTTCAGCCGGCATGCGAACCAACGCACACACGGGTCGCGGACTCATCGGCTCGGTCGCAGGCATCTCGCCTGCGCCACGGCGCCCCTTTGACACCGCCCGATTTACCGCCAGTGGGGAATTTCACCCCGCCCTGAAACAGCAATTGCAAGTGTAGCACCAGTAGACTTTCGCGCAAGTATGCCAAGGGTAATTTGTGGCGGGGATCAGTTGCCGCAACAACCACGTTCTCCGTTCACGCAAAAGTGGTGCGCCTTTCGCGCAAAGCGCGAAACAGCGAAGGGGACAAGCCACTGCAACAACCACATCCTCCACTCGCCCCAAAGCGGCGCGCCTTTCGCGGCAAAGCCGCGAAACAGCGACCGGGACACGTATTCCCAACAACCAAGTCCTCCGCCCACGCCGACCTCAAGGCCGTAAACGCAGGGAATCCGGGGGCGTGACGGGGGCTTCTCTCCGGAACATTCCGCAGGACGCAGAGAGGCTCCGCAGCGCGAAGCGCGATGCGGAGCCTCTTTGCATGTCCGAGGACGTTCCGGAGAGAAGCCCCCGTCACGCCCCCGGATTCCCGGTGGGAGTTCTAGACCTTGTCGGCCTTAGTACATACCGCCGCCCTGCTGACCAGCGGTGGCAGCAGCGATAGCGTCCTCAAGCTGAGTGTTCTTGGGCACATCGGAGACGGTAGCCTCGGTGATGAGGATCAGGCTGGCGACAGAAGCAGCGTTCTGCAGGGTGACGCGGCTGACCTTGACGGGGTCGAGGACGCCCATCTCGATCATGTCGCCCCACTCGCCGTTGGCAGAGTTGAGACCCTGGCCGGCGGGCAGCTCGGCAACCTTGTCGACCACGACAGCGCCCTCAAAGCCAGCGTTCTTGGCGATGGTGGCGACCGGAGCGGTCAGAGCCTTCTTGACGATATCGACGCCAATCTTCTCCTCGGGGTCGTCGATCTCGACAGCATCGAGCGCAGGAGCAGCGTCCATGAAGGCGACGCCGCCGCCGGCGACAATGCCCTCCTCGACAGCAGCACGGGTAGCCTGCAGGGCGTCCTCGACGCGATGCTTGATCTCCTTGAGCTCAGACTCGGTAGCAGCGCCGACCTTGATGACGGCAACGCCACCGGAGAGCTTGGCCAGGCGCTCCTGGAGCTTCTCACGGTCGAAGTCAGAGGTGGTGTTCTCCATCTCACCCTTGATCTGAGCGATACGAGCGTCGATGGCCTCCTTGGAGCCAGCACCACCGACGACGACGGTGTTGTCCTTGGAGATGGTGACGGACTTAGCGGTACCGAGCATATCAGCGGTGATGTCAGCGACCTTCACGCCCAGCTCGTCCAAGGCAGCCTGGCCACCGGTGAGGACGGCGATGTCCTCGAGAATGCGCTTGCGGCGATCGCCGTAGCCCGGAGCCTTGACGGCGCAGACGTTGAGGGCGCCACGGATCTTGTTGAGGACCAGGGTAGGCAGAGCCTCGCCGTCGATGTCCTCAGCGATGATGAGCAGGCCACGGCCAGCGCGCTGGACAGCCTCGAGAACGGGCATGATGTCCTGAACGCTGGAGATCTTCTGGTCGGTGATGAGGATGTACGGATCCTTCATCACGGCCTCCATGCGGTCGTTATCCGTGACGAAGTAAGCGGAGACGTAGCCCTTGTCGAACTGCATGCCCTCGACGGTGTCGATGGTGATGTCGAACGTCTGGGAATCCTCGACGGTGATGACGCCGTCCTTGCCCACGACCTCCATGGCCTCGGCGATCTTCTCGCCGACCTCGGGGTCACCGGCAGAGATGGTGCCGACGGAAGCGATCTGCTCCTTGGTCTCGACCGGCTTGGCCTGCTTCTTCATCTCGGCGACGGCGGCGTTGACGGCCTTGTCGATGCCGCGACGAATGGCCAGTGGGTTGGCGCCAGCGGCGACGTTGCGCAGGCCGTCGTTGACGATGGCCTGGGCGAGCAGGGTTGCGGTGGTGGTGCCATCACCCACGGTGTCGTTGGTCTTGGTGGCGACCTCCTTCACCAGCTGGGCACCCATGTTCTCGATGTTGTCCTCGAGCTCGATCTCCTTGGCGACGGAAACGCCGTCGTTGGTGATGGTCGGGGCACCGAACGTGCGCTGCAGCGCAACGTAGCGACCCTTGGGGCCCATGGTGACGGTAACGGCGTCGGCCAGAGTGTTGACGCCCTTGGCGAGCTTAGCGCGGGCATCGGTGTTGAACGTAATGTTCTTTGCCATGGTAGGTAATCCTCCAAAAGAAATGTGACTCGCGTCGCCGCTTCCGAGTCCTATGCGGCGGGCGCGTTCAAAGACGAATCAGAGATTCTGACGAGACTAGGCCTCGACGACAGCGTAGATGTCGTCGGCGCGCATCAGCAGATACTTCTCGCCGTCGACCTTGACCTCGTTGCCACCGAACTTACCGTAGATGACAACGTCGCCGACCTGAACGTCCATGGGGATGCGCTCGCCCTTGTCGTTGACCTTACCGGCGCCAACGGCAACGATGGTGCCGCGCTGCGGCTTCTCCTGAGCGTTGCTGGCGATGTACAGACCAGAAGCGGTCTTCTGCTCGGCCTCGTCGGGCTTGACCAGGACGCGATCTGCAAGCGGCTTCAAAGACGACATGCTTGTTTCCTCCTTTGTGGGCCGCGCGGTCATGCCGCGCGGGTTAACCCTTTTTGTTTGCGTACGCGTTGAATGGTACCCACGAATGGCGGGTTATACAACACGGAGTCAAAAAATCTTATTTTTTGGCACTTAGATTTTCTGAATGTCGAGGGATAACTTAGCGGTGGCTCCCGGGGCGGACCGGAGGGCATGAAGTTTGCTGCTCTACAGTCCTGCGCAAGACGGAAAGCACATTAAGTGCTTTCCTTTGCGTGCGGAACTCGCGACAAACTTCATGCCCTCCGGTCCGCCCCGGGAGCTAGGGTAACTTATTCGGGCCCGGCATTCAGAAAAGTCAGTGCAGCAAAATGGCGATGCTGATAGATGCACAAGAAAGGGGGCACGTTGTTGAAACGTGCCCCCTTGAGTTGCGGTGGAATATGGACTGTTTTTGGCTGTTGGGGCGTTATTTAGTCCGTATTTCACCGCAACTGATGGGTGGGATGTGTGAGGCTAGTGCTCTAAGATGAGGTTGCCTGCCAGGTAGGTGGCTTGGACTTTGGTGGTTTGGAGCTCTTGGGGGTCGATGGTGAGCGGGTTTTGGTCCAGGACTACCAGATCGGCGTATTTGCCGGGTTCCAGGCTGCCGAGGTTTTGCTCGTCGCCTGCCGCGTAGGCGCTGCCCAGGGTGTAGTTGCGCAGGGCCGTTGCCGCATCGATGCGCTCGCTCGGCAACCAGCCGCCCTCGGGCCAGTGGCTTTTGGGGTCCTGGCGCGTGATGGCCGTGTAGAGCACGTTCATGCTGGTAACGGGCGTGATAGGGCTGTCAGTACCGAAAGCTTGACGGATGCAGCGCTGCTTATAGGTCGCAAACGGCCACATGATGCGGCTGCGCTCCAAGCCCAGATCACGCTCCGGGCCACCCGGGTCGAGCGTGATGTGGCAAGGCTGGCTCGAGGCAATGACGTTGAGTTTGCGCAGACGATCGATATCCTGAGGCAGCAGATTCTCCAAATGCTCAAGCGTATTATGGCCGTGCGGGGGCAGACCGTAGAGCTCTGCCGCCTCCTCAAAGATATCGAGCGCAGCATGGATGGCACCGTCGCCGATAACGTGAATGCGCACGGTGTGGCCACGCTCGGCTGCCGCCAGAACCAACTTGCGCATGCGCTCGACAGGAACCGTCAGGCGACCCTGGTCGCCCGGGAAGCGCGGGTTGGTATAGGGCTCAGTGAGGTATGCGGTATGTTCGCTCGACACGCCGTCGAAGAACTGTTTAAAGCCTGGCGCCGAGAGCAGCGCGTTGTTCGCATAGCGGGTCTGGAGTTTTTCCAAGCGCGATTGGTCATCCAGCAGTGTGGGGAACAGATGGGCGCGGATGCCCAGCTTGCCGGCGGCCTGCAGCTTGTCGTAAACATCGTCGCGAATAAAGTCGCAGCCCGGCATGGGCATGAGCGACATATCGCATATCGAGGTGATGCCCTGCTCGGCCATACGCCTCATTTGATCGGCGTAAGCGCTTGCAATGCGATCCCCCCCCAGCCACTCAAGGCAGCGCGGTAGCAGCTGCATGGCAGCCGCCTCGT
>CALBBA010000085.1 GCA_937926755.1 uncultured Collinsella sp. | reverse complement strand
TGCGGCTGGTCTCTACCGCTTCCTCGAACGTCGGAGGCTCGCTGACACCCATCTCGTTCATAAGGCCCTGCATTTCTTCCAGCGCGCTGCTGCCCGACTCCTCGCCGCGCGGCACCAGACGGTAACAAGCCAGCGCCAGGTCGAGCTGATCGCAATTCCAATAGGCAAACGCCAAGCGATAGAACAGGTAGCCGATTGCAGAACGATCGCTGGCAATACGTAGGCCGTGGCGCGCCACCTCGATAATCTCGTCAAAGCGCTCCAGACGCGCAAGCACGTTGATGAGCGCAAAGTGCGACTGCATGGACGAGCGCGCCAGATCGTAAAGATGGCGCACCTCGGGCAGTGCTCGTTCAAAGTCCTCTTGCTCGGCGTAAAAGCTGCAGATCTCGTGCTGGGCAAAGTACAGCGCATCGGGCGCACGAAGGATTCGCACAGAGCGGTCTTCTTCCAACACCGGTAGCACCATGCGCACCAGCTGGTTATCGCAAAACTGCGTTTGAACCGGACCTGTCGCCAAAAGCTCGGCGACGGCGCACTTAGCCTCCAACTCCTCAACAAGACGGGAAAAGCCTTCAAAAGCACCTGTACGGTCGACTTTTGCCTGCTCGCGCAATTCAACAACACGGGCCACGTATGGGTCGTCGTCCTCTTCCATGACCTCCAGCTCGTCAGCCGTATCGGCAAGCAGCAGATCGCGCAGCGCCGGCGGCAGCATGCGATGGTCATCACGCGGACGAGCATGAACCTCCGCAGGTTCAATCGTCTCCGGAGCGGTTGACTCATATGCCTCAAGCACACGCTTGCACGGCATATCGTCCATGTCCATGCTCTCAAGATCCTTGGCGACAGGCACGCAATCGGCCAGATAGACCGCGCGCCCAAAGAAATACGTTGCGACAACGCACTCGCCCTGCTCACTGTCGGGAGCAGCAATCTGCACATAGCAGCGCGTGATGCAGGTGCCCGCGGCAAAACACGCTGCCGCAAGCGTGAGCGCCACGCGCGCATCGTGCTCCGCGGCCCAGATCGCGCGCGTGTCCTCGTCCAACTCGCGCCAGGCGTCATCTTGAGCGTCGTATTCACGTTGTGGCATAGCATCAACGACAGACTGCCCAAACCGAACGAGCATGATCCCCTCGGCAACGTTTGCCCGATAGGTATAGTCGAGCCGCGTGACCACGTTAAGTGCCTCGACAATACGCGCGAAGCGGGTACGCACATCCCACTCACCGCCCGGCTGGCAAGCCACCGTACCCGGTTTGCCCCACGGGTTATCGCTCGAGGCCGTATCGAGCAGTCGGGGAACATCGTTGGTCGTCTTGGCGATATGCCACGCATCAAAGAGCGCGCAGCCCTCAAGGCTCGGCGAGGATGCCGCAGGGACCAATCCGGCCCCGATGTGCTCAAGGATGGCGGAGAGACGGTTAAGACTGCACTCGATGGCAAGCAACATGCCATTCTCGGCCTGGGCCAGCAGACTACGATCAAAATTGAGATAGAAAAGCTTTGAGCGATCGATGCGAGCCAGGCTCATCTCGGACTTAGCGGCGATGGTGCGCAAGCGGGGCAAGTCAATTTCACTCATAAGGGCGGCGGCATAGCGCTCGATACCGCTCGGATTCTCGGCATGGTCAACGCGGTAAAGCAGCGTCTCGATAGCATCAGGGAGCGGTGCCGTGTTAAAGCCCAAAAACACCTCGACCGGCTCGGGCAACTATACGAGCTTGATCTTGTCGATAACATTTTGCATACCCTCGTCGAGTCCGCCGGCGTCCGCCGTGCTCGCAATGGCATTTTCGGAGTCAGCGAATATCACGTAGCGCAGGAACATCGATGCCATGAACTCGCCGTAAGGAAGGGAGCGGGTCGAATTCCATGTCTCGTGGTCGGACTGCTCGCGCATGGGGCCTTCGGGAGAGCCGACGGTTCGCGCGCACGCGCGCATTGTGCCGTTGGCTCCCCGTACCACAATCTCAC
>CALBBA010000084.1 GCA_937926755.1 uncultured Collinsella sp. | reverse complement strand
CGGTGACCCCGCTTCCCTCCCTGGGGCCACCGAGGGAAAGGTGGGCAAGACCATCGATTTCTACTCCGGCCGCAACCGCTATATCGGCTACCTCACCAGCCTGCCCTCCCGGTCCTTTGAAAAGCACAAGGTTGGTCTGGACTGCGCCAACGGCAGCTCCTGGATGATCGGCCGGGCAGTGTTTGACGCGCTGGGGGCCAAGACCTATGTCATCAACGATCAGCCGGACGGCGTGAATATCAACACGGACTGCGGCTCCACCCACATTGAGGGCTTGCAGCTCTACGTCCGGGAGCATCATCTGGACGTGGGCTTCGCCTTTGACGGCGACGCGGACCGCTGCCTTGCCGTAGACGAGCGGGGCCAGGTGCTGAACGGCGATAAGATCATGTATATCTGCGCCAAGCACTTCAAGGAGCGTGGCCAGCTTCCCAGCAATACGCTGGTCACTACCGTTATGAGCAACTTCGGTCTGTACAAGGCGCTGGACAAGGCGGGCATCCGTTACGAAAAGACCGCCGTGGGCGACCGCTATGTTCTTGAGCGCATGCTCGCGGACGGCGCCGTCATCGGCGGCGAACAGTCCGGCCACATCATCTTCCTGGAGCACAACACCACCGGTGACGGCTTGGTGACGGCTCTGCAGCTGCTGGCCGTGCTCAAGCGCACCGGTCGTACCCTCACCGATCTTGCCGGCATCATGAAGAAGTACCCGCAGGTACTCGTCAACGTGCATTCCGACAACAAGGCTGGTCTGGACGATTGCCAGCCCATTTGGGACGCCGTCGCTGCTGCCGAGAAGGAGCTTGACGGCCGCGGCCGCATTCTGGTGCGCCCGAGCGGTACTGAGCCGCTGGTTCGCGTTATGGCCGAGGCGGAGGCGCACGAGCTGACCCAGCGTGTTGTCGACGACATCGTCGAGGTTGTCAAGCGCGAACTTCCCTAATGGTCAAAAACGGGTGCCAAGTGGTAAACTGTTAAAGCTATTTTGGTTGATTGGTATGTCCGAGGGGGATCATGTTCACTAAAGTCCTAAGGTCTTTTGGTATGCGTGGTCGAGTCCTTACGCTGGATGCTCCCATCTCGGGCGACGTCATTCCGTTGTCCGAGGTCAATGACCAGACATTTGCCACCGGCCTTTTGGGCCAGGGCGTGGCGATTCAGCCTACGGGTACGCGCGTGATTGCGCCGGCAGACGCCAAGGTCGAGGCCATTTTTCCCACGGGACACGCCGTTGCGCTCAACACGGTCGATGGCTTGGACGTGCTCATCCACGTTGGCTTGGACACTGTTCAGCTCGAGGGCAAGCACTTTACCGTACATGCGCAAGTGGGTGACATCGTCCATAAGGGCGATGTACTCATTGAGTTCGATCGCGAGGCAATTGCTGCCGAGGGCTACGATGTGACGGTTCCCATCTTGGTGTGCAACTCCGTTGAGTTCTCGAGCATCAAGGGCTCCGTTGGCGAGCATGTCGAGGAGATGGACCAGCTCATCGTTGCTCGCGAACGCTAGCAAGTGCACGTGGCCATTAGCCTACAATTCAAACACGTTTATGGAGGGCGCCCTTGAAAGAGGGCGCCCTCCGTGGCAAGATGGGATTTGTCCGAAGCTAAACGGCTTTGGGTCACCGTGGACGGGCAGGGGCCTCGACGCGGCTAGACACGAGACACATACATTACGCGACCTCGCCCTGGTGGCCGCACACGTTGGTTGCGGCCGACGCGGGCCGCGGGCAAGTGCTTGTAAGGGGAGCCTTGCCTCTCTTGTACGAGAAAGGACGCGTAATGAAGATCATTAAAGCTAAAGACTACGAGGATATGAGCCGCAAGGCCGCCAATATCATCTCGGCTCAGGTTATCCTCAAGCCCGATTGCGTGCTGGGTCTTGCCACCGGCTCCACCCCGATCGGTGCCTACAAGCAGCTCGCTGCTTGGTACGAGAAGGGCGACGTCGACTTTGCCGAGGTCAGCACCTACAACCTGGACGAGTATCGCGGCCTTTCGCACGACGATCCCCAGAGCTATCACTACTTCATGCGTGAGAACTTCTTCGATCACATCAACATCGACCTGAACAACACGCATGTGCCCGACGGTTCCAACCCCGACGCCGCCGCTGCCTGCTCTGAGTACGACAAGATCGTCGCCGCCGCCGGTTACCCGGATCTGCAGCTGCTCGGCATTGGCAACAACGGCCACATCGGTTTCAACGAGCCCGATGACCACTTCTCCAAGGGCACGCACTGCGTCGACCTCACCGAGAGCACCATTCAGGCCAACAGCCGCCTGTTCGACAGCATCGACGACGTTCCCCGTCAGGCCTACACCATGGGCACCCAGACCATCATGTATGCCCGCATGATCCTGGTCGTCGCCAACGGCGAGGCCAAGGCTCAGGCCGTGCATGACATGTGCTATGGTCCGGTTACGCCCGCGTGCCCGGCTTCGATCCTGCAGCTGCACACCAACTGCGTTGTCGTTGCCGACGAGGCCGCCCTTTCGCTCTGCGAGTAGCGCGAATCCTGCACCTCGACATAGCCTTGCCTAAGGCCTCCGCTTTGCGGGGGCCTTTTTGCTATCCCTTTCCGCCCACTTGACCAAAATCTTGCCGCAAGCTTGACGAATGCCGGATGCCCAACAGTTGATTCATTCCATACCAGATTCTATGCAAAAATGCCACTAAAAGGTCGTAGACGGTAGCGGGTGCTAGGCGAGTTGAATGACATGGCTGAACCTTGTTCATTTGCGTTACACTGCCGCTTAGATGGGACAAGCTGACAAGCTCATTTACCTGCTTAAAGACCGATTAGTCGGGGGATTAATAACAATCGGCCCTCGCTGTACAAAAACTTGCCGCTTGCGTACCAAAAGACAACCTAGAACACAAGGTCGCTCTATTCATAGCGCGGCTTGTATGGTCTTGCGGTTACAGTGTCCATACGGTCGAGTTGAGGAGCGGGCATGGTAAACGATTTGGGCAGTATGGACGATCTCGAGCTGATGCCGCTGGGCGGTGGCTATATGGTGCGACGCGAACGCTTGATGAATGAGCTTCTCGCCAAGGGCCGAAAGGCCGGCATCGTGGTTCTTTATGCGCCCGACGGGTTTGGGAAAACCTCGGTGCTGCTGCAGTACACCCATGAGGTTAAATGCGACCCGACGCGAGGCCCCGTGCGGATTATCGAGGCCGATCGCGCCATTGGGCGCGAGGTGTTTATGCAGCTCGAGGTGGTTACCGAAGAACTCAAAGACAAACCGCACTCCCTTATCGCGATTGATAATGTGCCAAACCTCGATCAGCACGATACCGAAGACCTCATCGACAGGATTCGCGGCCTGCGCGCTATGGGGATAGGGGTCTTTATCTCCTGCCGTCCTTCAAATCGTCAGCTGATTCATGGGCTGGGCGATTCGGTTAAGATCAATGCGCAGATGCTCAAGGTGCATGCCTATGAGTATTCGGCGTGGGCATCGGCGTTTTCGATCAGCACATCGCTCGACTTTTATCAGCTCACGCAGGGCGTGCCCGAGCTCGTTTCGGCATTGCAGACGGGTCTGTATGGCCAAGGCGACGTAGCCGGTCTGCTCGAAAACGAGATTGTCAACGTATATGGCGCGGCACTTGTCGATCTGGCTTCGCTCGACAATAATGCACTGTTTTGCGTGGCATGTCTCATGATTTTGATGGGCGAGGGCAATATAGCAGAACTCGAGGCTTGTGGGGTAAGGCTGTCGATGGTCGACCAGTCCTACTTTGTACGCGACTACCCGATCTTTGGCTTGGACCCCGCCGAGCGGAGTTTTACGTGTCTGGGCACGGAGGATAACGGACGCTTGCGTTTGCGTAAGTTGGTGGCCGAGGTTCGCCCCGAACTTGTTCCGAGGGCGGCCCGGATTTTGCTTAAGGCGGGCCGATGCGATGCGGCGATGGGCCTGGCGGACGCCTTTTTGGACCGTGAGGCGGTTCTTGAACTTGCTGGACAGTATGGGGTCGATCTTGCTCTGACGGGGCACGGGGCCGATATCTGCCGAGCAGCGCTGGGTACGATCGGTGCCGACGATCCGGCTCCAGAGCCAACGCCTGCCGAGGCGCTTGGCGTATATCTGGCAGCGGTCAGCGTGTCCAACACAAAGCTCGCCCGCTGCATGGCATCGCTCATTGAGCATGCGGGCGATCGGGCAGCCTGTGAAATAGATCCCGTTTCGTGGAAGGTCGCCCAGGTCCTTACGGCAGTTTGCTATGGGGACAACGGGCTTGGGCTTCCCATGAACCTTGCTGTGCCGGAAATCGAGACGGAACACACGGCACTCGACATGCTCTTTGCACATATCGGGGCCAAGCACTGGTTGGCTGAGCGGGGAGACGACGGTGGTGCTCTGCAGCAGCTCAAAACGCGCAAAGCATATGACTGCGAGCTCGATATCGCGGGGACTTTTATACGGGCCGATAGCATGCTAGTGGAGCTCTTCGATGGGTCGTTTGCGAGGATCGACGAGCGCGACGACGAGATGGCGCTGATACGGGACGCGCTCGATGTACGTGGACTTAAGGCGCCGGCTATCTGGGTGCGCATGGTGCTGGCGGCACGGCGGCTCCTTTCCGGCTTGCCGGTAACCGACGATGCGGCGTTCAACGAGCTCGATCGCTTTGCCGTACGCATGCGCGACAACCAGATTCAGCTGTTTGGCCTGTTGCTAGAAGGCTGGCAGTCGCTGGCAGAGGGACGGCCGGTTAATGCAAAGTTCCGTGCGGTCCAAGTGCTCAAACTTGCCGAGGAGTCGATTGCGTACATGCGCGATAACGCATTGCTGTTGGAGCGCGCGGCGTATCTGCGTAACACTTCGATGGTTTCGGTACGCGAGGAAGCGGAGCTACTCGATATAAGCCAGACGCAGGTTGGTGGAGCGGAGGCCTGGATGGTGGCGCTGCATTTGGCTTGTGCGGGCCGAGACAGCGATCTTGCGGCCTGGATGTCCATGAATCGCGCGGGGATTCTAGAGCCATCGTATCGGCTCTTTGCACGCCTTGCCATGCATTGTCTGGGCGAGCCGGCGGCCAGAATTCGTAAGAAACTCCCCGTGCGCGAGCTATCGCGGTACTCGCTGCGTGACGATCTGGAAGGGGAGGGTGAGCGCCTGTTCCAGGCTGGCGAGGTTGAAGCCGTTGATACCATCGACCATATCGAGATTCGCATGTTTGGTGCGTTCCGCGCCGAGCGCGACGGGTTTCCCATCACGGACAAAATGTGGCGCCGCAAGAAGGCGGCGACGCTTGCCGAGCGGCTTGCGCTGGGCATGGATGCGCTCGTCGACCGCGAGACGCTGGCAATGGAGTTGTGGCCCCATGCCGAGTTCAATAGCGCCCGCAACAACCTGTACTCGACGATATCGCGCTTGCGGTCGGCTTTGGGACCGACGCCGGATGGCAAGTCGTGTGTGCTCATCCAAAATGAATGCATCGGACTCAACGGCGACTACGTCAAGACCGATGTACGGCTGTTTGACCAGATAAGCCGCGAGGTTTTGGGAAATCGCACGGGTGCGCGCGGGCCCCATTTAGTTGAGCTGTGCCTTAAGATTGAGCAGCTTTATGCCGGACCGCTGTATGTTCCCAATGGCTGTAATCCAACCTACTTTTTGCGCATGCGGCGCATTATGCAGTCAAAGTACATCGATTGCATGATTAAGGGGGCAAATGCCGCTCTAGAAGAAAACGACCTGCAGTCGGCGATTTGGCTGGCGGAGTCGGGGCTTCGGCAGGAAACGGCGCGTGAGGATATGGTGCGCTGCGCCATGCGCGTCTACAGTGCGGCGGGGCGGCGGCGCGATATCGTCGAGCTGTACAGCGGGCATATGCACCATCTGAGGGAGCAGGTCAATGGCGTGCCCGAGCCCGAGACGCGGCGTCTATACGAGCGCTTGGTGGAGGGACGGCTCAATCGCGTGCTGGTCGAGCGATAAAAAACGGGCGCCCGAAGTACTTGGGCACCCGTAAGCTTGCTATGTGTTGGCTCGCCGGATCATTGGCTCTTAGACGAGCTTGATCTTCTCGATGTCCTTGCGCGAGGACTCGCGATACAGCGAGAACTTGCGGCCGATGACCTGGACGACCTCGGCGTGGCAACGCTCAGCGAGCTCTTCGGCGGCCTCGCGGGCGGAAAGACTGGAGCCATCGAGCACGGAGCACTTAACGAGCTCGTGCTTCTCCAGGTAGGCGACCGTCTGCTCGACGGTGCCCTCGTTGACATCGGACTTACCGATGATGATGGCGGGGTTGAGGTGATGGGCCATGCTGCGAAGCTGCTTGACCTGGGCTCCTGTCAGTGCCATGGGTTCTCGCTTTCTATGTATGGGGCGCCCCGCGACGGGGCCTTAATCTACGTGAGCTGTCCCACGATAGCGCAGGAACGGCGCGGTGTGGGGCGCGTTTGCCCAGTTCGCAAAGAATGCGGATGCCGAGGTGATGGGCAGCTCGGGCTGTGAACGGGCTACGAGCGGGATTCAGAGACCGGTTCCCATGCAATAAACGCCCAGCGAACCTTACGGATATGGTTGAGCATATAGCACCCCTGCGGCACGCCCTTGTAGCCCGGCTCACCGGCATGGGGATTCTCGATCATGTGTTGGGCGATGTAGTCGCGCAGACGGTCGACCTTATCCTCGTTGCCATGCTCAAGCATGCGGGAAAAGTCCGCCACGCCTGCCTCAAGGCTATCGAAGGTATCGCGACGAGGCGATTCAAAGTACGTGACCTGCGGCAGGGCACCCATCTGAATGAGAATGTTAAAGGCGTACACAAAGCCATTGCTGCAGGTAACCGAGGCGCCGATGGCGTTCATCAAGTGCAGATCATAGCGCGGGCTGGAGTTGGCGACCATCGTGACAGCACAACGCCGACGAGCCGTTCGATTAAGCTTGGCAAGCGCATCTTTTAGATTGGTCGTCGTAACCGACCGACTGGCAAAGGCAACATCCACCGCTTTCGCGACCGGTCCAACCAAATCCCAGTCATCATCCCAAGCAAGCTCAAGCGGTGTAATGCGATCCTCGAGCCCATAGTACTCAATGCCAGCATCAAGCGTGCCCAACATAGCAGGGGAAAAGTCGGCAGCAATCACAGGATGTCCAGCCTGAGCAAGCGGAATAGCAATCGACCCAGCCCCACACCCCATATCCAGCACGGATTCACCAGGCTTTAACGCTAACAGCTTCATAAAGTCCCGGGCATACGGAGCAGTCTCAAGCGGCCGAAAATGCCGAGCCCGCTTATCCCATTCAAAAGAATCATCAGCCCGCCGCCGACCAGCCTGCAAGCGCATCCATTCGCCATTCCAATCAGCAGAAAGAAGCTCAGAGCGAACATCCCCATCAACCACGGGCCAACCTCCTAGCAACAAAAAAGCGACTCCTCCCAAAAGAAGAGCCGCAACAAGCATATCTCAGATAGAACCGATCCAGTGCCAAACCGCCATACCAGCAAAGCAGGGCAGAAGCGAAGCGACTGCCAAAGGGATAGAACCCAACCGAGGTCCCATTGTGCGGGAGCCCCGGGAAGGGCAAATATATAAGGCCGATCGCGAGTTCCGCACGAGCCGGAGAGCACTTAATGTGCTCTCCGTGCGAGTCAGGACTGTCCGAGCAGGCGACCTTATATATTTGCCCTTCCCGGGGCTCCTCGCCTCGTATCCCTGGGTTAGTTCTTCAGCGAGTTCAGCGGCGCCGGGAAGCGTCCACCACGATGGGCAAGCACGGTGCCGGCGTTGGGGTTCACCGGCATGATGGGCGCACGGCCAAACAGGCCGCCGTACTCGACGCAGTCGCCCACGCCCTTGCCAATGGCGGGAATCACGCGGACGGCCGTGGTCTTGTTGTTGATGACGCCGATGGCCATCTCGTCGGCGATGATGCCGGCGATGGTCTCGACCGGGGTGTCACCGGGGATGGCGATCATGTCCAGGCCGACGGAGCACACGCAGGTCATGGCCTCGAGCTTCTCGAGCGAAAGCGCGCCGGCCTCGACGGCGGCGATCATGCCGGCGTCCTCGGACACGGGGATAAAAGCGCCCGAGAGGCCGCCCACGCTGGAGCTGGCCATGACGCCGCCCTTCTTGACGGCATCGTTGAGCATGGCGAGTGCGCAGGTCGTGCCCGGACCACCGCAGGTGCCAACACCGATGATCTCGAGGATGCGGGCAACGGAGTCGCCGATAGCAGGCGTGGGAGCCAACGACAGGTCGACAATGCCCTTCTCGACACCCAGGCGATGGGCGGCCTCGCGGCTCATGAGCTCGCCGGCGCGGGTGATCTTAAAGGCGGTCTGCTTGATCTTCTCGGCGACTTCCATCATCGATGCGGAATCGGGCAGCGTCTCCAGGGCTGCGGCCATAACGCCGGGGCCCGAAACGCCTACGTTGATGACGGCGTCGGCCTCGCCACCGCCGTGGACGGCGACCTCCATAAAAGCGCAGTCAGCAACCGTCTTGGCAACGCAGACAAACTTGGACGCG
>CALBBA010000083.1 GCA_937926755.1 uncultured Collinsella sp. | reverse complement strand
TTGGTGGTGTTTCGCGGGGGCGGGGGGGGGGGGCGGCGGGGGGGGGGGGGGGGGCGGTGGTGGGTGTGGGGAGCACGCCCGCCCGCCATTAGCATGTTGGGAGGCTGTCTGCCACGATTCGCGCCGTCCCAAAAAGACTGGTTTGTGGTGCGATGTGGCTTGTGGGGCGGGCGGGGGTCGGTCCGTGGTAGACTATCGAACAACGTTTATTAATCGCGCGGTATCGTTGCCGCGAGAAGGGGTTGCGCCATGCAGGAGCTTGAGGATCGTATTCGCCATGACGGCATCGTAAAGGCCGGTAACGTCCTTAAGGTTGATGCCTTCCTCAACCACCAGTGCGACGTTGAGCTGTTCGACCACATGGGTGCCGAGTGGGCCCGTCTGTTCGAGGGCGTCGAGATCAACAAGATCCTGACGATCGAGGCTTCGGGCATTGGCATGGCTTGCATCGCAGCTCAGCATTTTGGCGGCGTGCCGGTAGTCTTTGCCAAGAAGGCACAGTCCATCAACCTTGACGGCGAGCAGTATGCCACGACCATCTACTCCTTTACCAAGCAGAAGGAGTACCCGGTCATCGTTGGCAAGCGCTTCCTGTCCGAGGGCGACAAGGTCCTGATCATCGACGACTTTTTGGCCAACGGCTGCGCGCTCGAGGGTCTTATCAAGATCTGCGAGGCTGCAGGTGCCGAGGTATCCGGCATTGGCATTGCGGTGGAGAAGGGCTTCCAGGGCGGTGGCGATAAGCTCCGTGAGCGCGGATTCCGCGTTGAGAGCCTGGCCCGTATCGCCGATATGGACTGCGAGAACGGCGAGATCACCTTCGCCTAAGCGCGCAACACAAGCGATTGGTATGCGATGTGACAAAGGGACTGTCCCTTTGTCACATTTTTTGTATGAGGGGAGGTATTGATATGGATGAGAACAAGATGGGCTGGCGCGAGTATGCGCGCTTTGCTGAGATGTCGGCCGAGGAGTTGGCGCGCGATTGCGAGGTACAGGTGTTTCGCGCGACGGGTCCGGGCGGGCAGGGCGTGAACACGACGGACTCTGCGGTGCGCATGAAACATGGGCCCACGGGGATTGTCGTGACGGCGCGCGAGAGCCGTAGTCAGTTTCAGAATCGCGCGAGCTGTTTGCGCAAGCTGAGGGCAGAGCTTGAGCGTCGTGGCCGTCCGCCGCGCCGTCGCGTCAAGACCAAAGTGCCCCAGCGATCGCGCCAGCGCAGGCTCAACGACAAGCACTTCAATGCGATTAAAAAGGCTAACCGTCGCAAGCCGGGCGGGGAGGAATGATCTTCTCAATAAGTTGCGGTGAAATAGGGACTGTTTCGCGGCTTTAACTGCATAAACAGTCCCTATTTCACCGCAACTTAGGTGGGGTTAGCGGGTTGGGTGCCAGACTTGGAGGGCGCCGGGTAGGATGTCGACTTCGATGCGCGAGGCGACGATGGGCTCGCCGTCGGCCTGGATGGGGTAGTCGGGCTCCTCAAAAGTTAGCTCGGCATGGCGGCAGCGGCGCATGCGAACCGGTGGCAACTTGGTATGGTGGCCGTCCTTGGCCGAAAGGAACATAGGCAGGGCTACCGCGCGAGGGACGGGGCCGCAGGCGTAGCAGACGTCGAGCATGCCGTCGCAGGGGTCGGCATCGGGGCAGATGCGATAGCCCGAGCCATAGGTAGGACCAAGCTGAATCGCCATGATGATCGCCCTCACGCGCTCGGCGGGCGCGCCGTCAAAGCTGACTGTCATGGGGTAGTTGCGGTAGCGCAGGCCAAACTGCTCAAGTCCCGAAAGGGTGTAGAGCGGCGCGCCCGTCAAGCCGGTCTTTTTGCGCAGCTCGGTGGTGCCCAGGCCGATGGCGGCATCGATGCCGACCGAAAGCGTCTGGTCGTAGTACTCAACGGTGGCCTCGCCGCTGCCGCTTGCAGGGCTCCACGAGCGAATGCGCCCGACGTCCTGACGCTGCAGCTCGCAGGTGAGCAGCGCGCCAAAATCCTTGCCGGAGAAATCGTCGATGTCGAGCGTCTGGGCAAAATCATTGCCGGAGCCTACGGGCAGGACGGCAAGCGCCGGTCGAACCGCCTCTTCTTGCGCCATCAAGCCATTGACGACCTCGTGGATCACGCCGTCGCCGCCAAGGGCGATAACGGTGCGATAGCCCTGAGCCTGTGCGGCCAGCTCCTTGGCGTGTCCCATACGCTCGGTCAACACCAGGTCAAACTGGGATGCGCGTGCAGTCATGTCCAAAAAGCGCTGCAGGCGCTCGGCAACTTCATGCGCCGCACCCGACTGGGCGGCTGGGTTGGCGATGATGAGCGTGCGACCAAAATCAGTTGCGTGCATGGGGCGACTCCCGGCGTGTGACATGACAGTGCGGTCGCGCTCAGGTCGAATTACCCCCGATTGTGGCTGCACGGCGATTATTACATCTACTCTATCAGGTCGTTGTGGCGCTCGATAGCTTCTGCCACCGTGCTGCCCTCGTCCACAATAAGCGAACGGCGCTTGGGTGAGATGATGCGCTGGGCGGGATATACGCCGCGGTGGCCGCCGGCGAGATAGCTGATAAACGCCACGATCACGAAGAAGCCGGCGGCCGTGCCGTGGAACAGGTCGATGGCCATCATGCAGGTGGTGATGGGCACGTTAAGGCCGGCGCAGAACACGCCGAGCATGCCCAGCGCCGCCAGAAAGCTGGGGTCGATTCCGACGAGGCAGCCGATCCAGCCACCAAGTGCCGCGCCGATGCCAAACAGGGGCGTGACCTCGCCGCCTTGGAAGCCCGCGCCCAGGGTAAGCGCCGTCACGACGAGTTTGATGGCTGCGTCGGCAAGGGTCGTGTTACCGGCGAATCCGGCGCCCGAGAGCCAGGTGGCAAGGCCGGCGTACTTCCAGGCGTCGAGCATCGCGTAGGCCGCGAGCACCACGAGCGCGCCCACGAGTGCGCGAGCAATGTAGTTGGTGATAAAGCGGCCGTACAGGCTTTTGACGGTTCGAACCGACCAGGCAAAGAGACGTGCGGTGAGACCAAAGATGATGGCGCTGATGACTACGATGACGACCGTTTTGGGCGTCATAGCGGGAACGCTGGCGATGACATTCGCCTCGTACTCGGTTCCCAGAGCGAGTGATGTAAAGTAGCCGGTAAACGAGGCGACCAGGCAGTAGATGCCCGCAGTGTAGTCGATCTTGCCGATAAAGCACATCTCCATGCCAAAGAAAGCTCCGGCAAGGGGCGAACCGAATACGGCGCCAAAGGCCGACGAGATGCCGGCGAGCATGAGGTCGTGGTGGTCGTGCTTTTTGAGGTGGGCGAGGCTCGAGATGTTGCTGGCGATGGTGCCGCCAATCTGCACCGCGGCCCCCTCGCGACCGGCAGATCCGCCCGTTAGGTGCGTGAGCGTGGAGCAGACGAAGGTAAGGACGGCCATGCGCATATGGATGAGGCGTGTGCCCAGAGCGGAGTCGATGACCAGGTTGTTACCGCGTTTGGCGGCAAGGCCGTGGTTTTTGTACACCCATGCGGTGGCAACGCCCACAACAGGAAGCAAGGCGTAGACCCACGCGTGGTGCTCGCGATAGTCGGTCGCGATATTCAGCGAGGCCAAAAACGCCCAAGCGGCAACGCCCATGGCGAGTGAGACGATGACGACGAGTACGAGCAGCTTGGCGCTCGCGAGCAGGTTGCGGGCGTTGCGGCGCGTGTCGGCAGCCAAGAGATGCTCGGAGCGGGTGAGCTGATGCCTGCCCGCCATGATGACGTCGTTCAGGGAGAAAAAGCCGCCGCCGTCGAGCGGCTGGGAATGATCCTGCGCCTCGTTTGCGCTTTCGGGTTTGTCGTTATGAGCCATACGTTCCTCTTTTAGGTTGCAACGCAAGCATTATAAAACGCGGTAAACGCGACGAGCCGGTAGGTTGGTTTCCATTCTCTTTCGCGGCCTGCAACCGACAGGTGTATTTGCGGGTACAGGCCGAGTCGCGGTCGTGCGTCGGGGGATTATACTGAGAAAAGCATAAAGAATCGGCGCCCGTGATGTGCGCCGTGGCATTAAGAGGTGCATATGGCAGAGAAACTCATTCCGCTGGAAGATGCGCAGTCGATTGTCCTGTCGCACGTTGCTCCGACCGATCTCATCGAGATTCCCGTGTGGCAGGCCGCCGGTCTTCCCTTGGCCGAGGACGCGGTGGCCGATATCGACATCTCGCCGTTTGCCAACAGCGCTATGGACGGATATGCCGTGCGCTCGGCGGACTTGGCGCAGGCATCTGGCGAGGCGCCGGTGACGCTCGACGTTATCGGACACGAGGCCGCGGGCCATGTGTTTAAGGGCACCATCGGCGCGGGCGAGGCGGTCCGCATCATGACGGGCGCGCCGGTGCCCGAGGGTGCGGATGCCGTGGTGAAGTACGAGATCGTCGAGGTGCTCGACGGCGACGGCAACGAGGACTCGCATGTGAGCTTCTCGGCGCCTGCTAAAATGGGGGAGAACGTTCGCTCTGCCGCCGAGGAGGCCCATGCCGGCGACGTCGTGATGCGCGCCGGCGAGGTTGTGGCCCCGGCCGGCGCCGGCTTGTTGGCGAGCGCCGGTTACGCGAGCGTGAAGGTGCATGCCGCCCCGCGCGTGGGCATTATCTCGCTGGGGACGGAACTGGTCGCGCCGAGTGAGCTGCCGGCGCGCGGGCAGATTCGCGATTCCAACTCCTCGGCGTTAATGGCCGAGGCACTCGATGCCGGGGCAGATCCGGTGTTCTTTGGCATCGCTCCCGATGATGAGCAGGCGATTGCCGAGCTTGTGCATCGTGCCGTGCAGGAGTGCGATTTTGTCATTACGAGTGGTGGCGCCTCGGCGGGCGATTACGACTACGTGACGGCGCTCGTCCGGCGCGAGGGCGAGGTGCTGTTCGATCGCATCTCGATGCGTCCGGGCAAGGCCATCACGTTTGGCCTGCTCGGGGGTAAGCCCTACCTGGGGTTTTCAGGCAATCCGGCCGCGGCGTATGTAGGCTTTGAGATGCTTGCCCGCCCGGCGATTCGCAAGATGCGCGGCTTTGCCGAGGGCGTGCGCCCCGTGCAGCAGGCGACGCTCACGCACGGCGTGAAAAAGCGACAGCATCGCCGTTTCTTCGATCGCGCCACGGTTTTGCGCGACCCCGAGACCGGTGAGCTGTTGGTGACCGAGGCCAAGACGCAGAATTCGGCGCTGCTCGGCACGATGCAGCGGGCCAACTGCCTGCTGCGTATTGACGAAGGACCGTGCGACCTTGCGGCGGGCGACGTCGTGGATGTCGTGCGTGTCGACCTGCCCGAGGGCACGGTGCTATAGGAGGAATGCTATGGAGTTGAAGATTTCGATCGTGACGTGCTCGGATACGCGTGATCTTGCCCAGGACGAGGCGGGTGCTGCGCTCGAGGAGCTCATCGTGGCGCAGGGCTGGACGGTCGCCTCACATGTGGTCGTGCGTGACGACGTCAGTGAGATCGGTGATGCCATTGCGGAGGCCGCCGATGAGTGCCACGCCAATGTCGTGCTCACCTGCGGCGGTACGGGGCTTTCGATGCGCGATGTGACGCCCGAGGCGACGCGTGCCGTCTGCGACCGCGATGTGCCGGGTATTGCCGAGGCAATTCGTGCCTACTCCATGACCAAGACGCGCCGCGCCATGCTCTCGCGCGCCGTGTGCATGCAGCGTGGGCATACGCTTGTCATCAATTTTCCGGGATCCACGAAAGCGGCCCGCGAAAGCTGGGAGGCCGTGAGCGATCAGCTTGAGCATGCGGCCCAAATGACGGCGGGCGGCGGGCACGCCAAATAAGCGCACTACCTGCGGCGGAGTGACCTTATGGGCTGCTCCGCCTTTTTTATGCAGCGTCAGTGTGGGCCGTTTCGTGGTTATCGGTAAAAGAAAAGTCCCATGTGAGAGATATTAATCACAAACATTATTCTCAAGTAAGTATAATCTAATAACAGAATAAAGCCCGCGGTGGGGTGCCCGGGCACAAGGTCCGAAAGGGTTGAACATGTTCAATATGGTTTCTCGCCGCGGATTCGTCTCGCTTTCTGCTGTCGCCGCTGCCGGCCTTGGCCTTACCGGCTGCTCCGGCAATAAGACGTCTGAGCCGGCCGGCTCCGATGCCGGCTCCGCCAAGGCTTCGTCCAAGAAGGCTGTCGAACTGCAGGTCTTTGCTGCCAACTCGCTCGAGAAGGCTCTGCCCGAGGTTCAGGAGCTCTACACCGACCAGACCGGCACCACCTTTGCCGACACGCAGTTTAAGGCCTCCGGCGACCTCGTCGAACAGATGCGCGCCGGCGCCACGGTCGATGTGCTCATTACCGCTTCCAAGGGCACCATGGATGATGCTGAGACCGCCGAGCTCGTCGACACCGACACCCGTGAGGATATGTTCGTCAACGACCTCGTGATCATTCGCGCCGAGGGCTCCGACACCAAGATCGAGGCCATCGCCGACGTCGCGAATCTGGACGGCAAGATCGCCATCGGCGACGCCAGGACCGTCCCAGCCGGCAAGTACGCCAACCAGGCGCTGGCTTCCGTGGGCCTCTACACCGGCACCAAGGGCGATGACGGCGACTATGCTCCCCAGATCGCCGACAAGGTAGCGCTGGCCGACAAAGTTGGTACCGCTGCCGCCTATGTGTCCACGGGCGACTGCGTGGCCGGTTTTGTCTACAGCTCCGATATCTTCCGCTACGACGGCATCGAGGAGGCCTTCGTGTGCCCCGAGGATTCGCACAAGCCCATCGTGTACCCGGGTGCCGTTGCCGAGAGCTCCGAGCACGCCGACGAGGCCAAGGCGTTCATCGACTTCTGTCTAACCAACAAGAAGGCTCAGAAGATTTGGGCTAAGTACGGCTTCGAGCTTTCCGAGTAGTGCGGCTTGGCGCGATAATTCCATCGTTTTGTGTTTCACTCCGCCCTTGTATTCGCTTGGAGCTTTTCGTGCTTAATCGATTCCGCATGCTTGTCGCCTGTGCTTTGACTTTCGCGCTTTGCTGGGTGCCGGGATTTGCGTTTGCTGGGGACGCTGAGGACGGGGCCCAGGTTGCTGCGACCGCTCACGGGCTTTCCTATGGGATTGAGGGTTTTGAGCGGTTGGCCAAGGGGACCGCTCGTGCCATGGAGGGCCAGCCTGAGGGCTACCGGTTTCCCGTTGACGAGGACGTGGATCTTGTAGTGGCGCCTGCTGCCGATCGCGTTGTGGTGTGGATATCGCCCAAGGCGGTCGAGAAGTATGGATTGGATCCGCAGAACAACGAGTGCGTATCGGGTCTTAAAGCCCTCGTCTGTGAGCTCGACAGCGCAAACTGCATGGGAGGTGCGCAGCTGGGGGACGTGGATCTTCCTTGGTATGTCACGGAGGAAACAACGTTTGATGCCGGCGGGTATACCTATGACTTTGACGAGCGCGGTGCGGATGGGGACCGCTATGTGGTGATTGCATCGGCCTCGGGTGATGCCAAGGGCGGCGCGCGTTGGCTTGATAGCGCTCAAATGGTAGAAGCATCGTCTGTCGTGTTGCGGGATGAGCAGGGGCCCTTGGGCTCTCTGGCCTCCTTTTTGGGCGACATCGACTATCGCCCGTTTTGGGTGTCCATTAAAACGAGCGGCCTTGCCCTGCTGATCTCCTTTGCGCTGGGCCTGTTCGCCGCGTGGAAGACTATGGGTACCTCGAGTCGCATCAAGGGCCTCCTCGACTCGGTCTTTACGATTCCCATGGTGCTGCCTCCCACGGTGTGCGGCTTTTTGTTGCTTATGCTGTTTGGCCGCTCGACCGGGGTGGGCCAGTGGCTTATCGCGCACGGCGTCTCGATCGTCTTTACGTGGCCGGCGGCGGTGATATCTGCTGTGGTGGTGTCGTTTCCCCTGGTCTACCGCACGGCACTCGGTGCTTTTGAGAGCCTTGACACACAGATGCTCGACGCCGCGCGAACCCTGGGATGGTCCGAACGTCGCATCTTTGCCAAGCTCATGATGCCGCTCGGCTGGCCCTCGATTGCCGCCGGCACGGTGCTCGCCTTCGCGCGTGCCATGGGCGAGTTTGGCTGCACCCTGTTCTTTGCGGGCAACTATGCCGGTATTACGCAGACCATTCCCATCGCCATCTACTTTGAGTGGATGGGCGGCAACACGTCGGTGGCGCTCTTTTGGGTCGTCGTCGTGATCGTGTTTAGTTTCATAGTTATCCTGTTCATCAACATGTACACCGCTCATTCGCAAAAGTATCGCGAGCGGGGCCTTTCCCATGCGGAGCGCAAACAGGCCAAAGATCGCGCCGGACAGGGCGATTCGCTCGACCCGGCGGGCGGCGATGCCTTGCGTATCGATCGCGAGGCGCTGGCCGAGCTCATGCACGATGAAGCCGCTTTGCAGGGAGGTCGATAGGCCATGTCGCTCGTTTTAGATATCAAAAAGCGCTATCCCAGTTTTATGATCGACATGCGGCTTGAGGCGGGCGAGGACCGTGTGGCGCTGCTGGGCGCCTCGGGTTGCGGCAAGAGCTGTACGCTGCGCTGCATCGCCGGTGTGGAGACGCCCGACGAGGGCAAGATCGTCGTCAACGGCGTGACCTTTTTTGACTCGGCGACGGGCATCAACCTGTCGCCCCAGGAGCGAAAATGCGCCCTGCTGTTCCAAAACTATCAGCTGTTTCCCAACATGACGGTGGCCGATAACGTATGCGCCGGTGTAAAGGATGCGGGCGACGCCGCCGCGCGCAAAAAGCTCGCCGAGCGCTATCTGGGCATTTTCGGTCTGTCCGATTTTGCCGACCGCTATCCCGCGCGACTCTCGGGCGGTCAGCAACAACGTGTGGCGCTTGCCCGCATGGTGGCGGCGCATCCGGGCATTTTTATGTTCGACGAGCCCATGAGCGCGCTCGACGCGTATCTCAAGAGCGCGCTTGAGCAGAACATGCTCGACCTGTTCGACGTCTGTAACCGTACCGTGCTCTACGTGAGCCACGATATTGACGAGGCATGCCGCCTGTGCGAGCGCATCTGCGTGATGCATAACGGGCATGTGGAGGAGATCGGCTCCGTCGAGGACGTGGTCCGCCGGCCGCAAACCTTGGCTGCGCTGCGCCTGACGGGCTGCAAGAACACAAGCCGGGCGCGCAAGATCGGCGACGAAGAAGTTGAGGCCCTCGACTGGGGCATGACCTTTAATGTGGGTCGCGAGGTTCCCGATAATGCAGCGTACCTGGGCATTCGCGCAAGCTACTTCCATGTTGACAATCGCGCGGAGCGGGGACGCAACAGCTATGATTTGCACGTGGCCCGCGTGAGCGATTCGCGTTTTGAGCGCCTGGTGCTGCTGGACGTGCCGCGCGCTGATGCGCCCACGCGTCTGCAGTGGAAGGTCAACAAGGTGGGCGTGCCTGTCGACGAGCTGCCGCAAGCAGGCGAGACGCTGCGCATGCACTTCGATGCGAGTAGAATCCACTTGGTTTGTCGATAGCGCCGGGTAATGCCGTCGGGGATATAAGCCTCGGCGGCTTTGTCTTGCCGCGCGCCGAATGAGGGATGGCAAACTCTTATCAATTAAGATAATTATTTATTAAACGACGGCACACGAGGCTGTCGTACGAATGTCAACGGTGTTCGCATGGTCGACGACCGTTGATATAGTTGACCTTAACTTGTAAAGGAGGGTGCGCACATGCCGCAGATGACATACATTCGCCGCGTTGCCGCGCGTGCCCTATATATGGCTCGGAGCCGCATATGAGCAGGTATGTTCACGGCTCCGGGAGAGACGACGCACAACTAAATAATCAGCTGCAAAGCAGGTTCCCCAAAATTCCGGGTTTAGGCGCGGTCGGGTTTTCGCCACCCACCGTGCAGCAATACCGTAGCTATTCATTTTTGATTCGAGAGGGGAACCGTCATGGCTGAAGAATTTGATTTCCATCCGATGTGGGAGAGCCTCGGCATGAATCTTGCCGACCACGATATGCTGCTGGGCGCCGTGGGCCAGATGTACGGCGACATGTTCCTGACGCAGAACAATCGCCCCAAGTCCACGTCCTACCTGGACTTTGTGGCCACCAACATCCATAGCGGCCGCATTAAGGAGATGCTCGACAAGAAGGAGGCTGGCGAGGCCACCAAAATCGTGGGCTCGTTCTGCGTGTACGTGCCCGAGGAGATCGTGCTTGCCTGTGACGGCATTCCCGTTGGTCTGTGCTCGGGTGCCGATTGGGCAACGGACAAGGTCGAGGAGCATCTGCCGCGCAACACCTGTCCGCTTATCAAGAGCTTGCCGGCTTTAAGCTGGGCGAGGTCTGCCCCTACATTGAGTCGAGTGACCTAGTGGTAGGCGAGAACACCTGCGATGGCAAGAAGAAGGCCTACGAGTTCTTTGCAACGCAAAAGAACATGTACGTCATGGATATTCCCAACGTACACGACGAGTCGACGCTCGTGACCTGGAAGGCCG
Source organism: uncultured Collinsella sp. (assembly GCA_937926755.1). Lineage (GTDB taxonomy): Bacteria > Actinomycetota > Coriobacteriia > Coriobacteriales > Coriobacteriaceae > Collinsella. The sequence continues at coordinate 1,730 of CALBBA010000083.1, read as the reverse complement.
AGGTCAAGAAGCTCGCCGCCAAGATCGAGGACGAGTGCGGCGTCAAGATTACGCCCGAGCGTCTGAAGGCCGCCATCCACGCCGTCAATGAGAAGCGCCGCGCCCTGCAGCGCCTCGCTGCGACCCGCGCTGCCGACCCTGCGCCCATCAGCGGTCTCGACAGCCTGCTGACCGTTCAGGCCGCCTTTATGGACGACACACCGCGTCTGACCGGAGCCATCAACGTTATGGCGGCTGAGTGCGAGCAGCGTGCCGAGGCCGGCGAGGGCGTGGCGCCCAAGGGCACCAAGCGCATCCTGTACACCGGTACGCCCATGGCCGTGCCCAACTGGAAGCTGTTCAATCTTATCGAGAAGGCCGGCGGCGTCGTGGTGGGCGAGGAGTCCTGCACGGGCTCGCGCTACTACAAGGACCTGGTCGACGAGTCCGGCGAGACGGTTGACGAGATGCTCGACGCCATCGCCGAGCGCTACTTTAAGATCAACTGCGCCGTCTTTACGCCCAACGACCAGCGTATGAAGGACATTGTCCAGATGGCCAAGGACCTTCATGCCGACGGCATCGTCGACGTGGCTCTGCAGTTCTGCACGCTCTACGAGATGGAGTCGTTTGCCGTGGAGAAGGCCGCCGAGGAGGCAGGCATTCCGTTTATGCACATCACGACCGACTACGCCGGCGAGGACGCCGGTCAACTGCAAACCAGGATTGAGGCTTTCTTGGAAACCATTTAGGACTATCCGTCCCGGCGGCTTCTCCAGGCACCCGATCTTGCCGTTCAAACCGTCGCTTGCGTGCCAAAGTACGCGGCGCGTCTCTTTCACGGCAACCTCGGGCACCTGGGAAAGCCGTTTCCTTGGTTGGTTAAAAGGTTTGTTAAGGAGTTATATGTCGGAAAATATGGAGCAGCCGTTGCCATCCACGTTTGAGGAGTTCAACGAGCAGCGCAAGGCGGCGTTTATTCGCGTTAAGGATTACAAGCAGGCGGGTAATCGCCTGGTCGGCTTTTTGTGCAGCTATACGCCGCTCGAGATTATCGATGCCGCGGGCGCCTCGAGCGTGGCTCTGTGCGGTACGTCCGACGAGGTGATTCCCGAGGCCGAGAAGGTGCTGCCGGCAAACCTCTGCCCGCTCATCAAGTCGACGTATGGTTTTGCCTATTCGCAAAAGTGCCCGTTTACGTACTTTAGCGACATGATCATCGGCGAGACCACCTGCGACGGCAAGAAGAAGATGTACGAGCTGCTCAACGAGCTCAAGCGCACGCACATTCTGCACCTACCGCAGGGCCGCGACCGCGCCTACGAGCGCGAGGGCTGGTACGAGGAGTGCCGCCTGCTCAAGGAGGAGCTCGAGGGCTTCTACGGCATCACGATTACCGACGATGACCTGCGTGCTGCCGTCCGTCGTCGCAACCGCTTGCGTGCGGCCCAGCTCGAGATGTTTGCGCTGCAGGCCAATCAGCCGGCGGCCATGAGCGGCGTCGACTTGATGAGCACTATGTTTGCCGGTACGTTCAGCTTTGATATTGAGGCCTATACGCAGCAGCTGGAGCAAAAGGTCGCTAACCTGCGCGAGGCCTACGAGGCCGGCGAGCACCCGGTTGCGGCGGATGCCAAGCGCATCCTGATCACCGGTTGCCCGGTGGGCGGTGTGATCAACAAGATTGGCCGCACCATCGAGTCCAACGGCGGCGTGGTCGTGTGCATGGACGACTGCTCGGGCGAGCGCAC
>CALBBA010000082.1 GCA_937926755.1 uncultured Collinsella sp. | reverse complement strand
ACTGCCAGTGGGACCTGTTCAGGGACACCGCGCACCGAATCAACGGAACTCGGTGCCATTGGTGGTTGCGTTCCGTCGTGGGTGGCTCCTCGTCCGACGTGTGCTGCGTCGGCAACGACGGCTATGCCGACTACTACTCCGCGACGGACGTCTGGGTTCGCCCCCGCCCCGGCTTCCTCGTCGGCTAGCCAGCCGAGTGCTCTATACTCTGCTTTTAGGCGACCGCCTTGCGCGGTCGCCTCCTGCCCGCGAAGCGGGCCGTTTTTTTCGCCGCTATTCCCAGGAGGTGCACGTGAGCAGCGTCTACCAGCGCAACCGCGAGGTGTCCGAGTACAAGTTCTTCACGCAGGCCATCGCCATCCGCGTGGAGGTCAACAAGCTGATGGCGTCGTCCTCCGTGGTCCCGATGGCCTACCGGCTGCTGAATGCGGTGCCGACCGTGGAGACGGCGCGCAGCATCGTGTACAACGTCAACCGCGCCGACTGCTTCTACCCCAACACCTCGTTCAACGCGCTGGAGAGGAAACGCTACCTGACGCTGGCCATAGCTGACTGCGAGCAGCTGATGCTGGACATGCAGTGCCTCATGGATATCGGCCTGCCCGTGAACGCCAACCGCTTCGAGGAGCTGGCGGGAATGGTCGAGGAGGAGATCAGGCTGCTGAAGGGCGCGCGCAAGAACGTGCGCGTGACGGGCAAGAAGTCCACCGAGGAGCGCATAGCCGAGGCCGAGGCCGAGCTAGAGCGCCTGCGTTCGCTATAATGGGCGGCGGTCGCGCCTTGTTTATCGGTACAATTGGTGGCTGCGTTCCGTTGCGTCGGGCTCCGCGTCCAACGTGTGCTATGTCAACAACGGCAATGCCAACTACAACTCGGCGACGAACGTCTGGGTTCGCCCCCGCCCCGGATTCCCTTATTGCCAGACCGAGTAGGCCCCAGGGCCGAAAGCAGAGCGCGAAGAGGAAGGAAGGCGCGACCGTCGGGCATGCGCCCGTAAATACGCACCCCGCGAGGGTGGCCGGACGCTGCTTGCATGGCGCGGCGCTCCGTGGCTTCGCCGCGTTTCATGGCCATACCTCAAGCGGCTGCCAGAGCCACACTGAGAGCCGTGCGGGGTGCCTTCGATGAACTCCGAGGAAAGAAGGGCCGCGCGCCGCAAGCGCCGCGAGGAGAGGCGCGCCAAGGCCAAGGCCGAGCGCGTGAAGCCGTGCACCCTTGAGGCCGTGGCCGACCTCAACAGCCTTTGCAAGGCCTCCAAGCAGGCGGCGGGCGGCGTGATGTGGAAGTCCTCCACGCAGCGTTATATGAAGGACTATCTGCGAAACGCGGTCAAATCGAGGAACGACCTTCTGGAGGGCCGCGACATATGCCGGGGCTTCATCCGCTTCGACCTGTGGGAGCGCGGCAAGCTGCGCCACATCAGCGCCGTGCACTTCCCAGAGCGAGTGATTCAGAAGTCGCTTTCTCAGAACGCCCTCGTACCCGCGATAGTCCCGACACTCATAACGGCCAACTCCGCCAACATCAAGGGGCGCGGCACCGACTACGCCCTGAAGCTGCTCAAGCGCCACCTGGCCGACCACTGGCGGCGGCACAGGCGCGAGGGATACATCCTTTTGGGCGACTTCTCAGATTACTTCGCCCGCATAGCCCACGAACCCGTCAAGCGGCAGGTGGCCGACGCACTGCTCGATCCGCGCGTGGTCGCCCTCGAGCACCGCCTGATAGACGCACAGGGCGAGGTGGGCCTGGGTCTGGGCAGCGAGCCGAACCAGATATGCGCGGTGGCCCACCCCAACCGCATCGACCACTACGTGACCGAGATGCTGCGCCCCGAGGCCTACGGGCGCTATATGGACGACTTCTACCTGATCCACGAGAGCAAGGAGTACCTGCAGGTGTGCCTGCTGCTGATAGGGCGCAAGTGCGCCGAGCTGGGCATAGAGCTGAACCCGCGCAAGACCCGCGTGGTGAAGCTGTCGCGCGGCTTCACGTGGCTGAAGAAGCGCATCTTCTACACGGAGACGGGCCGCATAGTCGTGAAGCCGTGCCGCGACTTCATCACGCGCGAGCGCCGCAAGCTGAAGAAGATGGCCCGCATGGTCGCCGATGGCGTCATGACCCCCGAGCAGGTTGAGCGGAGCTACCAGAGCTGGCGCGGCGGCATGAAGCGGCTGGACGCGCACCGCAGCGTTTTGGCCATGGACGCGCTGTACCGCAGCCTGTTCGAAAATCTCGCGCGGGAGGGGGGTGCTCAATACAGGCCAACCCGAGGGACGATTCAAGCGGAGGCAAGCCCTCGCAATAGCGGAGAACCGGCAACTCAAAGCAGCGGCCTAAGCGAAGCGGCCGCGAAATAACAGAAGCATCGAAGGCGTGCCGCGGCGCGCCTTCTTCCTTTGCGCCCATCGAAGCGGCCCGGCAATCTCACGGCGCCAATACGATGGCGACACATTCCCCGACAAGAGAGGAGTCCGCATGGACACTGAGGAAGACATGCCGCGCCCCAACGAGCTTCAAGACGGCACCATGGCCGAGGTCAACGCCCTGCGCGATCTGCTGTCGCAGATCGGCGACCCCGACGCGGCGCACGACGCGGGCGTTATCGACGATGACGAGTACGCTGAGCGGAAGGCGCGAAAGCTCGCCTACACCGCGGCCGTCGCCGCCTACGGAAAGGGTGAGGCCCCGGACGTGGACAAGCTGCTTGAGCAGATGCGCGAGAAGGTCGCCGAGCCCAGCCAAACCGAGACCAACACGGCAAACATCGACTA
>CALBBA010000081.1 GCA_937926755.1 uncultured Collinsella sp. | reverse complement strand
CCCCCCGCGGTACCCCACACAAACCGCGGCCCCAACCCCTTCACCCAGGCCAGACGCTCGCGGATCTCGTCCTCACTCGCGGCATCCGCCGCACTAAAGAAAGCGAAATCGACGTAGGGCGCAATCTGCTCGTAGTACTCGTCGGTGGAGTCGTCCGAAAAGTCAAAAGAGACCGTGACGGCCGCAGCCTTCAACTTGGGCAGCTCGCGCTCGGTAAAGCAATAGTTGCCCGAATGAACCACATCGAACTGCTTCATGTACGCAAGGTCAAAGCGATCGAGGACATAGCGCGCATCGCCACGGATACCGCCCTCGTTGGAGCCAAGGAAGACACGGTCACCGTCAACGACGGTCACGCGAGCCGCTCCGTTCTCGCCAATCATCTGCTCGCACTTGTCAAGCTCGATACCCTCATCCTCGAGGCTTGCAATGACATGCTCGGCAGCGGCATCATTGCCAAAAATGCCCATGTATGCGGAGCGTGCGGCACCGCATTTCTTGGCATAAACGGCGAAGTTCACCGCATTGCCGCCGGGATACATGGTGTGGATATGCTCGTAGCGATCGACGACGTTGTCGCCAAATCCGAGCGCGTTAACGTTAAATGCCATGGCCTTTGCTCCTTCTAGTACTCGACAACACCCATATAGCGACGGAAATCGGGATCGTGATCAAACACCTTGCCGCGTGCAGCACGCAGCTCGCAGTTCATGGCGTAGAACAGCACCGGGTCCAGATAGGCACGGACGCTCGCCGGCACGGCTTCCATACCGTACTCCTTGGCATCAAGCACCATCAGCGTATCGGTATGCGTCTTAAGGAACGCCAGGGCGCGCTCGTCCATAGCACGGCACTCGCTGGAGCCCATCTGCAGGAAGTAAAAAACGCCATCCTGAGTAGCCTCGAAGGGGCCATGGAAGTACTCGGCAGAGTGGATGTAGCTGCAGTGCTGCCACTGCATCTCCATAAGAGAGCAGATAGCGAAACCGTAGGTCTGGCTAAAGTTGGGACCGCTGCCCAGAATATAGAAGAACTCGTGCTCCTGGCAAAGCTTGGCAAAACGATCGCCCAGCTCGGCATTTACCTTCTCACGTGCCGGGGGAAGAATCTTATCCATCTCGGCGATACCGGCATACATATCGGCAAGATCGGCGTAGCCCTCCTGCTGATCGAGCAGCTCGGCCGCAAGCGACAGCGAAATGCCAGCGGGGACCTCGGCCTGCGGCACGCCCTCGCCCCACGGGTAGACCCACGTGGTCCACTTGCCGGAGTCGATCTTAGATCCAGCGTTGTCGGTCTGGGCGATCACCGTAGCGCCGGCAGCAAGGGCAATCTCACAGCCCTCGACGACCTCGGGAGTGTTGCCACTATGGCTACAAGCGATGACCAGGGACTTCTCGCCCAGACGACGCGGACGCATGATATCGAACTCGCGAGCCGTATAGATATACGAAGTGAAGGTGGTTGCCTCGCGCTGCAGAAGCTCATGAGCCGGGATCAAATCGATCATGGAGCCACCGCAAGCAATCCAGTAGACGCTGTCGAACTTGCCCTTCTCGGCAATTGCCTCTTTGATCAGGTCGTGTGCGTTCATATCCAGTTCCTTTCTTGTTTGGTCCACAATCAATGACGTTGGTTGCGTGGCCGATAGTTGTTTTAGTCAATCAGATATTTCTCGAATGCGGCCATGTTCTTGGCATCTGCCGCCGCCGGGTCATCGTAGTAACGACCGTCCGTGATCTCCTGGCCCAGCATGCCGTCGAAACCATGGGCGTTGAGTGTGGCAACGAAGGCGTCCATATCGTGCTTGCCATCGCCCCACACCAGATGGCCATACGGGTCACCGTCGATAAAGTGCATCTCGTGAATTGCCCCATCACCAAAGGTGGCAAACCAGTCCTCGAGCGTCTCGCCAGCAACGCCCATCGCGGTTGTATCAACCATGGGCTGTAAGTACGGGCTCGCGACCTCGTCAATCATGCGCTTCGCATCGGAAACCGTCGTCACAAGGTTGCTCTCCTCGGGACGCAGGCTTTCCATCGTAAGCACCAGACCGTGCTCGCCGGCATACTCCGCCAGAATGGACAAGTGCTCGCGGCTGCGCTTCCAGGCTTCCTCGCGGTCCTCGTCCCAGTCGCCCCAGCCCGAGTTGACGGACATACGGTCGCACCCAAGTACCTCGGCAAGCTCAATGCCGTGCTTAAAGTACGCCAGGCTGCGCTGTTCATGCAGCGGTTTGCGTGCGCAGTACTGCCAAGGATAGACAACGTTCTCGGGGCACAGAGTACGATACCTAAGCCCACGGTCTGCAGCCTTTTTCGCCAGGACCTCAGCCTCAAAGTAGCCCGTGTGGTCGAGCGTCACATGCGGCTCTGCGCACCACAGCTCAATGGACTCAAAGCCCAAACGCTGCTGCACATCAAGGAAGTAATCGAGCGACCACATGATGTAGTGGATATTCATGCCCGCAATCTGCTCGCGGCGCAGCGTCGGTTTGGATTCAGACATCTTATGCCTCCTTATTTCGATCGAACACGATTTGTCCGTCCGACATCGTCATATCAACCGCAAGATCGCGTGCGTCGCGATAATCGAGGTCAAACACATCCCGATCGAGCACGCAGATATCGGCAAGCTTGCCGACCTCGAGCGTACCCAGCTCGTCTTCGCGCATCAGATCGTACGCGCCCCCGGCAGTCCAAGCGCGCAAGAGCTCGACAAGCGTCAGCGTGTTGACCTCATTCACAGGCAGTCCGTCGGCGAAGAATCCGCCGCACGCGCTGTAGATTGACTCGCCCAGGCTCGGAATCAGCAGCGGCAAATCCGTTCCACAGCACACTGTGCATCCGGAATCTTCCATGCCGCGGCGATTCCAGCTGTGCAAAAGTCGCGTCTCGCCAATTTGTCGACGCATCATCGATAGGCAATCCTCGCGCCGGTCCAGCGTCAGAATCTGCGGATAGACCTCGCAAATTCCACCTAACTTGCCAAACTCGACAAGATCGGTCGGGTCAGAGTTCTCGAGATCGGTAATCGCATGGCGGCGAAGCAACCGTCCATGCTCGTCTCGAGGCAGCGAGGCATAGAGCGCCACGGTGCGACGAACGGCGCCATCGCCCTGGCAATGCAAGGAATATCGGAATCCGTCAGCATCAATTGCACGCAGCTCGTTCTCAATCAGATCCCACTCGGGCTCCTCGACAACCGTCTTGCCGGCAGCGCCCGCATCGGCCGTGTCCTCATAGGGGTCAATCATCTCGGCAAGCCCCGCCCATACGCCGCGATCGGTCATACGGTTGAAGCCAGAAAAACGAACGAACGGTCCCCGGAAGCGCTCTCGTGCCTCGCGGGCATATGCCAGATTTGCACCGGCACCCACCGGCTGCGACATCATAGAGACGCGAACCGTCAGCTCACCAGATTCCTCACGGCGAGCCATTTCGTCGGCAAAGCCGTAGTAGTCATCAAACGCCATCTCCTTGATGGCGGTAACGCCGCGCTCGTTAAGCATGCTCATGTAGTCCGAATACCCCGCACGTACCTCGAGCAGCGCGAGGAAATCGCTCATCATGCGCCAGATCTTCTCGGCATAGCACGCCTGGGGTGTAAAGCCGTATCGTGCACTGGCGGCGGCATTGAGAACGCAGGTCTCCGCACCCGGTGTAAAGCAGACGACGGGGATATCGCCAAAACACTCGTCAAACACAGCTGCTGTATTTGCGTTCTCGGCATCCGATGCCAACGTTTCGGGTAGGTTGTGGCCAAAAGCCGCCGCGCAATCCGGACGATCTTCTTTCCATGCACGCAAGAGCGACACGGCCTCTTTGGCATCAGCGATGCCGGACAGATCAGACCCCAACGTCCGCAGCGCCCAGCCTGTATAGAAGGTATGCACATCGATCAGGCCAGGCATGACGGTGCGGTCGCCCAGGTCAACTACCTCGTCCGCCTGGGTCAAATACGAAGCTAGCTCACACTTGGTGCCAACAGCCTCAATTCGATTGCCACGGACCGCTACGAAACCTTCAAACGGCAGGTCCCCCGTACCGGTAAAGACGCTCTTAGACGTCAGGACCGTCAAACGATCAGACATCACAACCACCTACACCGGAAGCATGCCAGAGATTGCCGTTACGATCAGGCCAAAGACGACCATGAAAATGAAGAACTTCCAAATGGTCTTCCACCATTGGCCAAACGAAATCTTAGACACGGCAAGGCCGGCGACCGTCATGCCCGCCACGGGACTGATAGTGTTGATGGTCTGATTAGCAAACTGGAGCGCGGTAACGGCAGCCTCGGGATTGAGGCCCATAAGCTCGGTCAGCGGACCCATGACGG
>CALBBA010000080.1 GCA_937926755.1 uncultured Collinsella sp. | reverse complement strand
AACGGCACCGATGAAATCTGTCACCGGTGCCGTTCATTTTAGGTTAGGGGAAAAGCGGACTTACTTCTTTTCCTGAATGTACTTGTCGATTGCAGCTGCGGCGGTCTTGCCTGCGCCCATGGCGAGGATAACCGTTGCGGCGCCCGTTACGGCGTCGCCGCCTGCGTACACACCCTCGATGGAGGTGAGGCCGTGTTCGTCTGCGATGATCTGGCCGCGCTTCTGGGTCTCAAGACCCGGGGTGGTGGCTTTCAGCAGCGGGTTCGGGGAAGTACCGAGGGACATGATAACGCAATCCATCGGAATATCAAATTCGCTGCCCTCAATGACGATCGGGCTGCGTCTGCCGGAAGCGTCCGGCTCGCCAAGCTCCATGACGTCGCAGGTCAGCACGGCGCCGTTGAGTGCCTTGGGAGCCAGCAGCTCGCAGAACTCAACGCCGTCGGCAAGAGCAAGATCGAGCTCTTCCTCGTCGGCAGGCATCTGCTTCTTGGTACGGCGATACACCAGGCGCACGTTCTTCACGCCGGCCAGGCGCTTGGCCACGCGCGCCGCGTCCATGGCGGTGTTGCCGGCGCCAATGACTACGACATCCTCGCCCAGCTCGAGTTTCTCGCCCTTCTTGGCGGCCTCGAGGAACTCCAGCACATCGAGCTCGGCACCCTCGCCCAGGCCGGCGGAACCGGGCATCCAAGCACCGGTGGCCACGACCACGTCGGTAAAGCCCTGAGCCTTGAGCTCGTCGATGGACTCTACGCGGGCATTGAGCTGTACCTTGGCACCAAAGGCCAGGCAGAGCTCGGCATCGTGGGAGATATCGTCGCTCGCAATGCGGAACTCGGGAATCACGTGACGGACCACGCCGCCGAGCGAATCGCGGGCCTCGAAGATAGTGACAGGCACACCGGCGCGCGTCAGGAAGAACGCCGTCGCCAGGCCGGCCGGGCCGCCGCCGATAACGGCAACGTTGCGCTCACTGTCGTTGGCAATGGCTTGGGCGCGCAGCTTGGGCAGCACGGCCGTCATGGCCTCGCGGGCGGCCTTGAGCTTGCTGGCGCGGATCTGGGCGCCCTCGGACTCGTAGAATGCACGCTCACAGGCACGACCGCAGGGATGCGGGCAGATGGTGCCGGTAATGAACGGCAGGGCGTTGCGCTCGATGATGATGTTGAGCGCGTCCTCGTAGCGGCCCTCGTCAACAGCCGCCAGATAGGCAGGGATATCCTGCTGGATGGGGCAGCTCGTGCGGCACGGCGTGGTAAAGCAGTCAGAAAGCGGACTCTTGCCGGCAACCTTGCGGTCGGGCAGCGGGGGCAGCGGCTTCTTGTAGAGCGGGTTGGTGAGCGAGTCGGTCTGGATCGCGGTCACGGCCTCGAGCGAGACGCCCTCAAACGGCTTGCCATCCAGGTCGGTAAACTCGCCGGCCATCTGGCTAAAGCGCTCGTAGCCACCGGGCTTGAGCACGTCGGTCGCCAGAGTGACGGGCCAAATGCCGGCATCGTACAGGGCGCGGATGTTGTAGACCGTGGCACCGCCGGAGTAGCTGATGCGCAGCTTGCCATCGAACTGCTCGGTAATGCGACGGGCGGCCTCGATGGTCAGCGAGAACAGCGAACGGCCGGACATGTACATCTCGGTGGAAGGCAGCTCGTTCCTCGTCACGTCGACGGGGAACGTGTTGGTCAGCTTGACGCCAAACTCCAGGCCGCGCTCGGCGCACAGGGCAATCAGGCGCTCGAACATGGGCACAGCGTCGACCCACTGCAGGTCCTCACGGAAGTGCGTATCGTCGAAGACGATGTAGTCAAAGCCCAGCTCGTTGAGGCGCTGGCGGGCAAACTCATAGCCCAGCAGCGTGGGGTTGCACTTGATGTAGGTGTTGAGGCCCTTCTCGGTGATCAGATAGGTCGCGATGCGCTCGATCTCGGCGGGCGGGCAGCCGTGCAGCGTGGACTCGGTGATGGAATTGGAGACGCGTGCCGGGATGGACTCGACAAACGCGGCGTCGACATGCTCAAACTTGTCCAGGTTGGCGAGCGCCCACGTGCGGCACTCGTTCCAGACATCGGAGCCGCTGGCATCCTTCATACCCTCGATATAGGCGTCGACCTTGGGGCTCTTAATACCCTCGAGGTCATAACCCACCGACATGTTGAAGACAAAACCGTCCGGGCTGCCCAGGCCGTACTCGCGAGCGATCAGGTGGCAAGCGAACCATGCCTTCACGTACTCGGCAAAGGCCTGCGGAACCTCGAGCTCGGTCGACCACTCGCAGTTGTAGCACTCGTCCTGCGCCACGATGCAGGGCTTGTTCACACACTTGGAGAGCTCCTCGCCGTCCATAACCTGGACGGTCTTGAGCTCAAAGAAGCGAGAGCCGGCCACGTAGGATGCCACGATGTTCTGGGCAAGCTGCGTATTGGGACCGGCGGCCGGGCCAAACGGAGTCTCGATGCGCTCGTCAAAAATGGGAAGCGCGCCCTCCTGGTTGGTCGCGACCATCTTGCGCACGCCAAAGACGGCGCCCTGGGTCTTGTGCTCCTCGATGATCCAGTTCATCAGCTGCGAAAACGGGATCGGCCTCATGATGTCGCTCATAGTGAGCTCCTCTCTGTAACGCCCGGCGAGACCGCGCGGCGGGCGCAAATACGGTGTAGCGCTAGCACAGCGCCGGCGACCCCGCGGAGGTCGCCTATACGCGCGCCGGATGCGGCGAAACATCCGGCGCGCGTGAATCTACTTGTAATTAGCAGGCGCGATCGTTGAGCGTGCTCCAGAGCTTCTTGGACTCAGCCATGGTCCACGCGTTGATCTTTTCCTCATCAATGCCAACGAACTCGCGATCCTTGTACAGGACGCGGCCGTTGATGATGGTGGTGCGGCAGTTTTTACCCATCATGCCAAAGAGCATGTGGCCGTCGATGTTCTCCTCGCTCAGCGGCGTAAAGGGCTTGTAGTCCATGACGATGACGTCGGCGGCAGCGCCGGCCTCGAGCACGCCGAGCTTGCGATCGAAGTACTTGCTTGCCATCTTGGCGTTGTTCTCGAACAGCATGGTCATGGCCTCGCACCAGCCCACGTTGGGCATGGCGGCGTTGTGACGCTGAATGATCAGGAAGACCTTAAGGCTCTCGAGCATATCGTGGGTGTAGGCGTCGGTGCCCATGCACACGGGGATGCCGCGGCGGAAGAACTCGAGCACGGGGGCGCAGCCCACGGCGTTACCCATATTGGATTCGGGGTTGTTGACGAGCCAGGTGCCGGACTCCTTGACGATATCCATCTCGGCAGGCGTCACGTGGATGCAGTGGCCCAGCATGGTGTCGGGACCCAGCAGGTTGTGCTGCAGCAGGCGCTCGACCGGGCTGATGCCTCCGCGGTTGAGGCGGGAATCCCACACGTCATTCATGCCCTCACACACATGGATGTGGAAGCCGGTCAGGCCGTTGTTGGCCTCGGCCATCTTATCCATGGTCTCGTCCGAAAGCGTAAAGGTGGCGTGACCGCCAAACATGGCGGCGATCATATGATTGTCGTTATCGCGACGCTCCTTGGCGGCCCACTGGGCAAATTCGGCGTTCTCGGCAATGGCCTGGTCGCATTTTTCCTGGCCGCGGCGATCGGAGACCTCGTAGCACAGGCACGAACGCATGCCCAGCTCCTGAGCGGCGTCCTTAATGGTAAAGAGGCTGCCCGGGATCTCGCAGAAGCTCGCGTGGTGATCGAAGATCGTGGTGACGCCATCGCGGATGGAGTCCAGAATCGTGGCATAGGCGCTGGCCTTGGTGCCGTCGAGCGTCAGGTTGTCGTCGATCTTCCACCACTGCTGCTCAAGGTTCTCCAGGAAGTTGGTGGGATTACAGCCCTTAATGGCAAGGCCGCGGGCCAGACCCGAGTAGATGTGGGTGTGGCAGTTGATGAGTCCGGGCATGATGAGGTTGCCCCGGGCGTCGACGTACTCGGCATCCGGGTACTTGGCCTTGAGCTCGCACTCGGGGCCCACTTCGACGATCGTATCTCCGTCAATGGCGACCGCACCTTTTGGAATGAACGGGGTCTGAGCATTGCGGGTAAAGACAGAACCGTTAGCGACCAGAAGCATGGATGCTCCCTTCAACATCAGGGGCGGGGTTTGACACCTCTGACATGGCGGAGTGCGAAGCGCCGGCCTACACCGGAAACGGGCCCTCTCCCGTCAACGCTTCACCAAAGGGACAAACCCTTTGAAGTGCGGCTTGGCGCCGCATGACGTCGGCGGACGAGGCGATACGCCCGCCGACGAATAGCACCGAATTGGTTACTTCTTGCTCTCGGGCAAGACCAGATCCACGGCAGCGTCCTTGGCAGCATCGATGTGCTGAGCCACGACCGGCGTCTGCGGAAGAATCAGGTTAAGGACAATGGCCATGATGGCGGTGGGGGTTACGGCATTGGAGCCGATGACGGTGGACACCCAGGCGGGCATGCCCTCGCCGGCAAGGCAACCGCTGGCCATCCAGATACCCAGGCCAAAGACGACGGAGGTACCGACGATGGTGGTGGTGCGCTGCGTGAGGCCCTCGCGGGTGAACATGCGCACGCCGTTCATGGTGATGGTGCCAAAGACGCCGACGGTCGCGCCGCCGATGACGGGCTGCGGGATAGCGGAAAGGACGGCAGAGAGCTGCGGGAACAGACCGGCGATGGCAAAGACGGCAGCGATGATCACAAAGACCCACTTGTTGACGACCTTGTTGGAGCAGATGATGCCCACGTTCTGGCCAAGGGCGCTGGTGGGAAGACCGCCCAGCAGGCCGCCGACCATAGAGGTGAGGCCCTGGGACACGATAGCGCCGGAGAGCTCGCGCTCGGTGGGCATACGGTCGATGGAGCCCAGGCAGGCGGCGGAGACGTCACCGATAACCTGGATGGCAACCATGGGGAACACGACGGCGAGGGTAATACAGACCTCGGGATCAAACTCGAGCGCGTAGGGCATGAGCTTGGGAAGGGCGAAGACCTGAGCGGTAGCGACGCTGGAGAAGTCGATCATGCCAAAGGGAATCGAAACGATCATGCCAACGATCATGCCAAAGAACACGGATCCCAGCTTGAGCGTACCCTTGCCAAAGTTGGCGAGCGCAAAGACCACGGCGAAGGTGATAAGAGCGACGCACCAGGCCTGCGGGGTGCCCCACAGCGGCGTACCCATACCGCCGGCCATATACTTGACAGCCGTGGGATAGAGAGAAACGCCGATGGAGAAGATGACCGTACCGGTCACGACAGGCGGGAACAGCCACTTAATCTTGCTGTAGGCCAGACCAAAGAGGACCGCGACGGCGCCGCCGACGATCTCGCCGCCCAGCAGAGCGCCAAAGCTAAAGCCCGAGGCACCCATGGCCTGGAGGGCCGGGAGGAACGCGAACGAAACGCCCATGACGATGGGCAGGCCGCCGCCGATGCGACGGAAGGGAGCGAAGGCCTGAAGGGCCGTGTCGATCGCCGAAAGAATGAGCGCGACCTGAATGATGTCGGTGCTCTGCTGGCTATTAAAGCCGTAGACGCCGGCCATGATGACAGCCGGGGTGATGATACCGGCAAACGAAGCCAGTACGTGCTGAAGGGCACACGGGATCATTTCCTTAACGGGAGGCATGCCTTCACGAGTGAACAGGGCTTCAGTGCCGTTCGTAACCGTCTCCTGGGTCATTTGACCACCAATCCTCGAAGTAGTTGTTTTCGCATCTAACGCTCTATTGTGACGCAGTGCGGGGTTGAGGTTGTGCCTTCATTGCATATCGTATTAAAGATGATTCTCATTCTCAATAATAATTTTTTGTTATCAGACTATTCTTCAGCTGAAATAACGCATTTCCGCAGGTCAGGAAAGTGTCTGGTCAAAATACCATCTAACTTTTCTTTTGGTCAACCGTTTACCGCCAAAATCCTACCGCTCGTCTGTATTACGCAATGTACCTGCGAATATGCGAGTCAATAGACACCGTGTTACCATGAGAAAAAATTGTTATGAACATTTCCGATTTCACCCAAAGGAGTTGCCCGTGAACGAGACCGTACGCCGCTTTTTGCCGATGGTCGATTTCCTGGAGCAGATACTCGGTAAGAACAGCGAAATCGTGCTGCACGATTTCTCGGATCCCGACCACGCCATCGTCGATATTCGCAACGGCATCGTGAGCGGCCGCAAGGTCGGCGGCCCCGCCACCGATCTGGCGCTCAAGATCATGCACGACGCCAAGTATCGCGACCTGCCGTTTATTACGGGCTACGAGGGCCGCGGCGCCGGAGGCAAGACGTTGGAGTCAGCGACGTACTTTATCCGCGAGAATGACGAGATCGTCGGCATGCTCTGCGTCAACACCGATCTTTCCACGATACGCTCCATCAACGCCATGACTCAGCAGCTCATGGCCTGCTTCGACGCTGTGCCAAGGCAGGCGGAGCCCGCGTCTATCGAGGTCGAAAGTCTTTCGGAGTCTACGCAGGAGCTCATCGACCGCAGTATTTCCGAGTTGCTGAGCGCGCGCGGGCTGGATGTAGCGTCGCTTGGTCAGAGCGACCGCGTGGACGTCATTCGCCACCTCAACGGCAACGGAGTGTTCATGCTCAAGGGTGCCGTGGCCTGCGCCGCCACCGCACTGGGCATCTCGGAGCCCAGCGTCTACCGCTACCTGCAAAAAGTCCGCAAGGAGGGCTAACGAGCAAAATGGAGCGCGGCTCCACAAGCGACCCGTCACTTGACAAAAGACCCTGCAGCTCGCACGCGCTGCAGGGTCTTTTTGCATGTCATGTTTAGTTGTTGCCAACGCCTTAGAGAGCGGCGACGACCTCAATCTCAACCAGACCGCCAGCCGGAAGGGCGGCAACCTGGAAAGCGCTGCGCGCGGGGAACGGAGCCTCGAACTTGGAGGCGTAGATCTCGTTCACGGCAGCGAAGTCGGCAATGTCGGCCAGGTAGACCGTGGTCTTGACGACATCGGCAAAGGTGGCGCCGGCAGCGGTCAGCAGGGCCTCGACGTTGGCGAGGGACTGCTTGGCCTGGGCCTCGACGCCCTCGGGCATCTTGCCGGTTGCAGGGTCGATGCCAAGCTGGCCGGACAGGAACACCATGTTGCCGGTCTGGATACCAGGGGAATACGGGCCGATGGCTGCGGGTGCGTTATCGGAAGACACGACGGTCTTGCTCATGTTTATCTCCTTACGATCAGTTGAGAAAGCGTGAGCGCGGCGTTCACACCGGGAGGCACAGTTCGGTCTGAACACCGCGCTTGATTGGGATGGTACTCAAGGTTTCTGTTTGATGCAAGAATATTATCAGCTTGCGAGAATATTTTATCGCCCAACGGCGCCCGTTGGCAGCTGAACGGTTCTCCACGGGGTCAGCCAGCCTAAGCTGCTGAAGACTTTATCCCGCTTGGAGCACGGGCATCGCCTGCCGCAACGGCACCACTATACTTTTGAATATCTGAGCATTTTGAAAGGCAGGATATGACCGCAACCGCCAGTCGAACCACCAACCGCAGACCCGAGCTTTTGGCGCCCGCCGGAGGGCCCGAGCCCTTTGCCGCCGCGCTCGCTGCCGGGGCAGACGCCATCTACTGCGGCATGGGCAGCTTCAACGCCCGCCGCAAGGCAACCAACTTTACCGACGAGGCCTTTGAGCAAGCCTGCCGCGCCGCGCATCTAGCCGGGTCGCGCGTCTACGTCACGGTAAACATCGTCATCAAGCAGTCTGAGATGGGCGATGCGCTGCAACTCATCCATCGCTGCTCCACGCTGGGCGCCGACGCCTTCATCATCCAGGACTGGGGCCTGTTCTTTGAGGTCAAGCGCACCATGCCCGGCATCGAGACGCATATCTCGACCCAGGCGAACATCCACGACGACCGCGGAACCCTTTGGTGCCGTGAGCAGGGCGCCGACCGCGTGACTCTCTCGCGCGAGCTCTCCATCGACGAGATCGCCGCCATTCACAACGCCGCGCCCGATGTGGACCTTGAGGTCTTTAGCCACGGTGCCATCTGCTTTTGCTACTCGGGTCTGTGCCTGCTGTCGAGCTTTGCCATGGCTGGCCGCTCGGCCAACCGCGGCATGTGCGCCCAGCCCTGCCGCCTACCCTACAAGCTAATTGACGAGAACGGCCGCTCGCTCTCCCCTGCCGGACGCGAGCGCGCGCTGTGCCCGCGCGACACCAACACTTCGCAGCTTGTTCGCCGTCTGTATGACGCCGGCGCCGCATCGCTCAAGCTCGAGGGCCGCATGAAGGCCCCCGATTACGTGTATTCCATCGTCGACGTGTATCGTCATCAGATTGATGACATGCTGGCCGGAACCACCGTTGCCAAGGACGAGAAAGCCGCCCGCCAGCGCCAGCTCAAGCGCTGCTTTAACCGCGACTTTACGCACGCCTATCAGGACGGCACCTCGGGCGACGAGATGATGAGCTATGAGCGTTCCAACAACCGCGGCCAGATCGTGGGCACGGTGCTGGGCAGCCGCCCGGCCAACCGCGATGTGCGCGGCCTCAAGCCCGACGACCGCCGTCGGCGCGCCGCCATCGCCCGCATTGAGCTGTTTGAGCCCGTGGGCACGGGCGACCTGCTGGAGCTTCGCCACGATAACGAGTTTGACCAGTTCCTGACCACCATTGCCGCCGATGATGCCGCCGCCGGTGACATCATCGAGTGCCGCGTGCCTCGCAGCATGCCCGAGGGCTGCCGCGTGCGCGTGATTCGAAGCCAGCGCGCCATTGACGCTGCCGGCGCCGCGCTCAAGCGCGATGTGCTGCGCCGCCGCGCCGTTGATGTAACCGTTGTGGCGCGTTTGGGCGAACCGTTTGCCGTCACGCTTACTTGCTGCGACGCCCCTTCGCTTACGGCCACGGCCACGGGCTTTACCGTCGAGGCCGCCAAGACCCGCGCGGTCGAGGCGTCCGATCTGGTAGAGCATGTGGGCCGCATGGGGTCCTCGCCCTTTGAGTCCGCGAGCTTTGATGTGGCGCTCGATAAGGGCTGCGGCATGGGCTTCTCCGCTGTGCACAAGGTGCGCGCCGCCGCCTGCAAGGCGCTGGAGGAGGCCATTCTGGCACCGTATGACGAGCGTGCCCGCACGCTCGAGCTGCCGGTGCTCGACAAATGTACGCGGCCCATGCCCGAGCACTACCGCGACGAGCCGCAGATCTGCGCCACCGTCACCTCGCTCGAGGCCGCCGAGGCAGCGCGAGCGGAGGGTGCAACGCGCATCTACATGACC
The DNA here is from genome assembly GCA_937926755.1 of uncultured Collinsella sp. Taxonomy (GTDB): domain Bacteria; phylum Actinomycetota; class Coriobacteriia; order Coriobacteriales; family Coriobacteriaceae; genus Collinsella. The sequence continues at coordinate 661 of CALBBA010000080.1, read as the reverse complement.
ACCGACGCGCTCGATGCGGCCGAGCTCTCCCCCGCCGATGCGTTTGAGCAGGGCATCGTGCCCGTGCTCGACGAGGTCTGCCGTGCCGTTGACCACGAGCGCGTCGACCCGTGGGTTGTTGCCGGCGCCACGGTCGCTATTGGCAACATCTCTGAGCTTGCCCTGGCCGCCCAGGTTGGCGCCACGGCCGAGATTCGCTCTTGCCTGCCGGTGCACAACACGCCCTGCATGGAGGCGCTTGCCGAGCGCGGGGCCGGTGCGTTTTGGCTCTCGCCCGAGATCACGCTCGACGAGATTGTCTCGTTCGGCGCCGCCGCGCCCGCGACTCTGGGCATCACCGTCTTTGGCCGCCCACGCGTCATGACAAGCGAGCATTGCATTCTGCAGGTTGCCAACGGCTGCATCCACGATTGCGCCAACTGCCGCCTGCGTGCCCGCAAGCTCTCGCTCAAGAATATCGACGGCAAGGTCATGCCCGTACGCACCGACATCCATGGCCGCTCTCGCTTGTACGATGCTTACCCCATCGACCTCACGCCGCAGGTACCGCAGTTGCTCGACGCCGGCGTCCGTCGTCTTATGGTCGACGGAACCTTGCTCGAGGCCGATGAGATTGGCCGTGCCGTCGCTCGCGTCCGTCGCGCCGTCGAGGCGGCTCAAG
>CALBBA010000079.1 GCA_937926755.1 uncultured Collinsella sp. | reverse complement strand
CCGAGACCGGCTCCACAGTTCCGATGAGACTCGCGCGTACGGAGCCAATATCCTTGACGCCCTGCATATAGAGCATGTACGCCAAAAACGAGCCCACGACCACAAACACTGCGAGCGCTTCGACGCCGGCGGCATCGAGCGCCGGCATATGAGCCCAAGGCTGCACGATAGTGCAGGTGACGATACCAGCCGTGAGCATGGCTGAGCCCGTAACGATGGGGCTGCCGTATTCAGACAGAATCTTGGCGGGAATCACCGCCATACAGGCGGCGCTCACCGCACACATAAGGCCTGCGACCAGGCCAAGCGGCGATATGCTCAGATTGGTAGGGTCACCGCCGGTAGCGATTAAAAAGGTGCCGCCCAGGGCCAGACCAATGCCGATCGCCTCACGCACGCGAGGCATGCGATGATCGATCACGCAGGTGTAGCCCATAATGATGACCAGCTGCAGGCACTGAAGGACCGTCGCGGTTCCGGCGTTGGTCAGGCGCACGGCCGAAAGATAACAAAACTGGTTAAAGAGCAGGCCAAAAGCGGTAAAGAGCAGCAGCTGCTTGCGATCAGCGGACGTCGTCCAAAGCTTGACCAGGCGTGCGCGGTCGCGCGTAACAACCACAGCCATAAAGAGCAGGCCGGCGAGAATCTGCCGTATGCTCATAAGCCACAGCGTATCGACATGGTAGGTATCGAACAAAAAACTCGCGCTGGTACCCGAGAAACCCCAAAACGAACCGCCCACCAGCGTGGCTAAAACACCCGTGATCATCTTGCGCGTCTGGGCATCGTTGAGACGGTCGCGCCATGCGCGGCGCGTGCTGCGGCTGAGCTCATCGGTGCCCTCGGGCACATCAATGTTCGATATATCGGTCATCGGCACCGAAGCCCCTGCGCCTTCGACCTGCTCGACACACTCTTTGCTCATTCCACTCCCCCGAAACAGCCTGGAAACAATTCGGCTTACCTTACCACGGCGAAGTCACCAGCTGGAGGCTTGTCCGCTTATCGGTAGGACAATTCCGCAGGCGTCTTTCCATAGCTCGATACCGCAATGGCCTTGCATTATGCGACAGCCAAATCGCGGCAGCAGGCTCTTTTGAAATGGATGCGACAAAGCCCCCGAATTCCACAATGTAAGCGATTTTTAAAAATGTTCTTGCCACCGAGTTCAGGCTCCGTTATATTATCCCTTGCGCGCTTGCGCACCCTTGATCGGGCGTTTAGCTCAGGGGGAGAGCGCTTCCCTGACACGGAAGAGGTCAGAAGTTCAAATCTTCTAACGCCCACCAAATGTTCGCAGCTCAGAGGCTATGTTCTCTGGGCTGTTTTTTTGTCACCAAGCTCGCCGCCAAATAAGCCACCAAATATTGATTCAAGGTCTGTACGCGATGATCTTCGCATTCCGTAGGGGTACCGGCAGATTGCATACCTCCTGGCCGATCGTGACCGCAACATGTTGGTCAAGCATAATCTTTTGGATTCTTTTGGCATGAGTGGCTTAGTTTTGGTAGGATTTGTCGGCGGCTTGACTAAGGGGTTTTATAGCTGCCATGCAGGTAGTCGTGTTGGTAACGTTTTACCGACTTGTCAAATACCCCTCATTTTTAATGCGTCTGCAAAATGACCAATTGCTTTGACCTGCTGAAACACTATATGTTGTGTTTGACCTAAAAAAAGAATACAGGATATAGATGCATCTTTGTCGTATGATAGATGGCGGACAGAGAACGAAGACCTTAACTGCCTCTTTTGAACGTGTCCTTGAGCCGCTTGATCGGCTCCTGGGAATGTCCGCATGGAGGCTTATGGTTTATCGAGAACACAGATTGCGTGACGGCGCCGCAAGACAGGGGCAAGCCCTGCCGGGCATCGTTTGGCTCTGAAGCGCAATGAGACTACGACGCGAAAGAGGCAAGAGGATGAAGATCATCAAGCGCAGCGGCACCGAGGTTGTCTTTGACATCGACAAGATCGTCAATGCCATCCGCGCCGCAAACTTGGAGGTCGAGGAGAGCTCTCGTCTTACCGACCGCCAGGTGGTTTACGCGGCACAAAACGTTGCCGAGGCATGTGAAAATGCCGGGCACACCGTATCGGTCGAGGAGATCCAGGATCTGGTCGAGGACGAGATCATGCGTCTCGACTGCTATGAGGTCGCTCGCCACTACATCATTTATCGCTATGTTCAGAGCCTGAAGCGCCAAAAGAACACGACCGACGACAAGATCCTGTCGCTGATCGAATGCAACAACGAAGAGGTCAAGCAGGAGAACTCTAACAAAAATCCGACCGTCAACTCCGTTCAGCGCGACTACATGGCCGGCGAGATCTCCAAGGACCTGACGCAGCGCGTGCTGCTGCCCCAGGAGATCGTGGATGCCCACAACGAGGGCCTGATTCACTTCCACGATTCGGACTACTTCGCCCAGCACATGCACAACTGCGATCTGGTGAACCTGGAGGATATG
>CALBBA010000078.1 GCA_937926755.1 uncultured Collinsella sp. | reverse complement strand
GGAGCCCGGCCTTAGTGACATTGCCCTGGGAGTCGAGAAAATTCAGGCGCTCCAGCTTCGTTTTCTTGTCCGTCGCACCGCGCATTGCACGGGGTGTTAGCGAGAAAGCACGCTCTATCGTGCGGTCGACCAGGGCCTCGTCAAGATCGCCTGCGACCGCGCCGGGCACTGCATCGCGATCACTGGGGCTCGTCCGTTCATACGATGACAAGGACAGGACCTCGGTCGACGAGAGCGGAACATCTTTGTCATCGATGCGTTTGTAGCTGCCGCCTTGAGCGCCCCGCTCTATGACATAACAAGGCTTGCTCGACGGGTCGAGCTCCTCAATCGTGATGACCAGAACCACGGTGCCCTGGAGCTCCACGCGCTCAATGGTGTATTTGGGCGGATTGGCCAGCTTTCCGCGACCGCCGGCATCGCCCATGCCCGCCACGAATTGGTTGAGCACTTTCTCGGTCTCGAAGTTCTCAACCGGGACAAAACCTGCGCGCTCACTCACTCCGAGCACGATGGTTCCGCCGGCAGTGTTCGCGAATGCGCTCACCGTTTCCCACACGTCGCGGGAAAGCGTCGTGGCGCTCTCCTTCGCTTCGACGTTAAGATCATCCGAGCCCATACGCCTTAAAGACTCAAGCAGACCGGTCAGCTCGTTTTCGTTCATCTGCACGTCCTTTCGCTCGGTCCTGCAGAGAATGCCGCGGATAGATTTCCCTCGTCTCTCAGTTATCTCTCGTAATTATCTCTCATTTATCTCTCTATCTCTCGGCTTAGAGATAAGAGATAGATAGAGATGGAATGTCTACCATTTGCTTCATCTATACATATTTTTGCTGGTAGAACAATCGGTATTGAGACAATACCATGATTGCCTGTCTCTTTGCTGCTCAGTTATCTCTCATATTTTTCTCTCATCTTCCTGTCATCTTTCATATTAGAGACGAATGAGAGACGAGAGATACGCAAGTGATGGACGAGCGAGGATTTTCGGACGGTCGGATATCGAGAGTGGATATTTGGACGGTTTTTGGGGCTTTTGCGGCAAATTCCGTCCAAATATCCACTCTCGTTCGATAGGTATCCGGAAATCCTCGCTCGTCCGTCCGAATATCCACTCTCGTTTGGCGAGTGTCCAATTTTCCACGCTCGTGCGGCGGGCACGCGGGACCTATGCCCAATCCGCCAGCATCGTCTTCAGTTCGCCGCAGAGCCGCGGCCCCATATGGGTATACTCTCGAGGATTCGACTCGATTCGCCCCCGCTGGGGCGTCAAAGGAGACTGCATATGCCCGCTACCTCAACCGACCCGCGCGCCGCTGCCGCCGCACTGCTAGTGCCCGGCACTACCTGCCACGGCTTTGCCGTCGAGCGCCGCGAGACCGTGCCCGAGCTCGACTCGGACGCCTACGTGCTGCGCCACACCGCCTCGGGCGCTCGCCTGCTGTACCTGGCATGCGACGACGAAAACAAGGCCTTTGCCATTGGCTTTAAGACGCCGCCGGCCGATTCCACCGGCGTGTTCCATATTCTTGAGCACTCGGTCCTGTGCGGATCGGCAAAGTTCCCCGTCAAGGAGCCGTTTGTCGACCTGATCAAGAGCTCCATGCAGACGTTCCTCAACGCCATGACCTACCCCGACAAGACCATCTACCCCGTTGCCACCACCAACGAGCAGGACCTGTACAACCTGATGGACGTGTACCTGGACGCGGTGTTCAACCCGGCCATCTATACCAAGCCAACCATTTTTGAGCAGGAGGGCTGGCACTACGAGCTGGACCTGCCGGAGGGCGTCGAGGGCGAGGGCGACGGCGGCTCCGCGAGCTTGCGCGAGGGCGCGCTGCGCTATAACGGCGTGGTGTTCAACGAGATGAAGGGTGCGCTGTCCGACCCCATGAGCGTGCTGGACGACGCCGTCAACGCCGCGCTCTACCCCGACACCGCCTATGCACACGAGAGCGGTGGCGACCCGCGCGCGATCCCCGCGCTCACCTACGAGCAGTTCCTGGACACGCACGCGCGCCACTACAACCCCTCCAACTCTTACATCACGCTCTACGGCGACCTGGACGTGGACCGCGCGCTGGCCTTTTTGGACGAGCGCTATCTGTCGCAGCCGAGTGCCGCGAGCAGCCGCATGGACGCTGCCGTCGCCGCCGGCGAGGACCCGTCCACGCTGGCGCCCAATCCACTGGGCGTGCAGGCACCCGTGACCTGCGAGTACAAGCGCGTCGAGATGGCCACTACACCCGAGAACGCCCTGGTGGGCCTGGGCCTGGTGCTGGGCAGCGCGCTCGACCGCAAGCGCACGATCGCGGCGGATATCCTGTTTGAGGCACTGCTGGGCTCCAACGAAGCGCCGGTTAAGAAAGCCATTCTGGCCGCCGGCCTGGGCGGCAACGTGGTGAGCTACACCGCGGCCGAGAGTCTGCAGCCCTACGAGCTCATCATGCTGCAAAACGCGCAGCCCGGCGTGGCGCGCGAGCTGCGCCGCGTGTTCCAGGACGCCTGCCGCGACCTATGCGAGCATGGCGTTCCGCGCGAGCGCCTGGAAGCCATCATCAGCAGCAACGAATACGACCTGCGCCAGCGCGACTACGGTATCGCCGACGGCGTGGCCATTGCGTGCGACGCGCTGAGCACATGGCTCTACGATGACGACGCCGCGACGCTGGCGCTCAAGTACGGCCCGGTGTACGAGGAGCTGCGTAGCGAGCTGGACGGCAACTTTTTTGAGGACCTGCTGCGCGAGCTGGTGCTGCAGAACGATCACGTGGCACTGGTCGAGCTGGTGCCGCTGGACGCCACCGAGGGTTCGGAGGGTGCCGAGGCCGCCGAGCTGGCAGCCAAGCGCGATGCCATGACCGATGCCGAGCTGGCCGACGTGGTCGAGCGCACGGCCGCGCTGCGTGCCGCGCAGGAGGCCGAGGACACGCCCGAGGACAAGGCCACGCTGCCGCGCCTGCGCGTGTCCGACATTGGCGAGGCGCGCCCCGAGCCGCCGCTGATCGTGGACACGACCGCGCCCATCCCCTGCCTGCGCCACGGCATCCCCACCAACCGTCTGGCCTACGCCATGCAGTATTTCGACCTGAGCTGCGTCGCGTTTGAGGATCTGCCCTATGTGACACTGCTCTGCCGCCTGTTTAAGCAGCTGCCCACGCGCGAGCACTCGGCCGAGGAACTCGACAACTTGCTCGCCGGCAAGCTCGGCTTTTTGAGCTTTACGACCGAAGTCATGACGCAGCCCGAAGTGGACGGCGTGCGCCCCTACCTGCTGGTGAGCGCCGGCGCCCTGTCTGAGAAGATCGATGCGCTGGCGAGTCTGCCGCGCGAGGTATGGTCGAGCACACTTTTGGCAGACGCCGACGCCGACCGCATGCGCGACGTGCTCACGCAAATTCGCATTGGGCTTGAGCAGGGCTTTATCAACAACGGCCACTCGGCGGCGCTCGGTCGCGCGATGAGCTACAGCTCGCCTTCGGCCGTGGTGCGCGAGCAGCTCTCGGGCTTAGACTTCTACCTGTTCCTGCGCGATCTGCTCGAGCACTTTGACGAGCGCGTGGACGGGCTGCGTACCAAGCTTGCCGAGCTGGCGGAGCGCATCTTTGTGGCCGATGGCTGCATGGCGAGCTTTACCGGCAGCGACGAGGACTTTGACGCGTACTGGGATGCCGCGGGCGACCTGGGGCTGGACGCTGGCGACGGCGCCGATGCCGGTCGCGACGCGCTCGTGGTGCCGGCGCCGTGCGACCGCCACGAGGCTTTCGTGATCCCCAGCGACATCTGCTTTGCCGCGTGTGCGTGCGATCCGCGTCGCTTGGGCATTGACGTGACAGGCGCTTGGGCCGTGGCTGCCAACGCACTCTCCTACGACTACCTGTGGAACGAGATTCGCGTGAAGGGCGGTGCGTACGGCTGCGGATTCCGCGCGGCCGGTGAGCGTCAAACGGCGTTCTACACCTACCGCGACCCGGCGATCGATCCTTCGATTGAGCGCGTGAAGCGCGCGGGTGCATGGCTTGGCAGCTTTGAGCCCGACGAGGCCGCCTTTGAGGGCTTTATCGTGAGCTGCGTGAGCGGCATGGACGCGCCGGTGAAGCCGTACGCGCTCACCAAGCGCCGCAATACGACCTACCTGGCTGGGCTCGATCCGCACGCGCGCGAGGAGCGTCGCGCCCAGATGCTCGCCGCCACGCCCGGTGAGCTTCGCTCGCTCGGCGCCGACGTGACGCGCATCGCAGCCGTCTCACCCACCTGTGTCTTTGGCGGCCGAGACGTCATCGCCAAGAGCAACGCCGACTTCAACGTAGTCGACCTGCTGGGCTAAGGCACGGCAAGCAAAACTACCACGAAGGGCGCAGTTCACAGGCGCCCTTCATGGTAGTTCGAACACTTGTTCTATACGCACACATGTTCTATAGTAGAGGCGCTTGCATCGAACTGAAATTGCAACTAGGATATAGTTGCAGAATGTGAGGTGGGATGACTCGGACCGATAAACTCATCGCCCAACTGCTTAGCTGCCCTTCGACGTATCGGTATACCGATTTTTTAAAAGTCATGGCTTCATATGGCTTTGAAATGGACAACAAAGGCAAGACATCCGGATCGCGCGTTCGCTTCTACAGGCCATCAGATGGCAGGATGTTCGTAATGCACGCGCCACATCCATCTGACGAATTGACAGCGGGGACCATTCGAAACATCGTTCGATTTCTGCAAGATGTCGGAGGTAGTCATGAGTAACGTTTTGGCATACAAAGGTTATTTCGCCCCGGTCGAGTTCAATGCCGAACAGCATGTGCTAACAGGTATGGTCGCCGGCATTAGGGACGCAATCGTATTTGAAGGCTCAACGGCTGAAGAAGTGGAGCAATGCTTCCACGACGCCGTCGACGATTACCTTGAGTTTTGCGCCGAGAAGGGCAAGGAACCCGAGCGGGCTTTTAAGGGCTCGTTCAACGTAAGAACGGGCTCTGAGCTCCACAAGCAAGCAGCGCTGGCAGCGGCAAAGAAGGGTGAGTCACTCAATAAGTTTGTGACTGAAGCGATCGCCGCGGCGTTATAGCATTAACGCATAGGCCCAAACAACCACAAAGGGAGCAGTTCACAGGCATATTTGCGGTGGCTTTACTGCCCATATCGCGTTTGCCCAGATAAAACCTGCCAAAATAAACCTGTCCCTTTTTGGCAGGTTTGCTAGAGGAGGCTGGAATGGATAAGGCTGAGTTGCGGCGGGGGGGGGGTGGTCGGGGCGGTCGACGAGCTCTATGGGGGCCGCATCAAGACCGCTTTCTGCGGCGTGCGCCCGCCGGGACACCATGCGGCGCGCGCCGAGGCTCGCGGCTTCTGCTACCTCAACAACGTGGCGATCGGCGCCTACTGGGCGATGCGCCGCCACGGCGCGAGACGCGTCGCGATCGTCGACTTTGACGCGCACCACGGAGACGGCACCGAGGAGATCGTCGCGAACCATCCCGACATCCGCTTCATGTCGCTTTTCCAGTGGCCGCTCTATCCGCACCGCATGATGGAGCCCACGCCCAAGAACGTCGTCGTCAGTCCCGTTGCCGCAGGCGCCGACGGCGCGGTCTTCACCGACATCCTCGAGAACGTCTGGCTGCCGCAGCTCGAGGCCTTCAGGCCCGACATCATCTTCGTCTCGGCGGGCTTCGACGCCCACGTCGAGGAGCAGATGGCACAGCTCAAGGTGAAGGAGCTCGACTACGCGCGCATCACGCGCAGGCTGCTCGATGCGGCCGACGTCCTCTGCGAGGGGCGTCTCGTGAGCGTGCTCGAGGGCGGTTACGCCGTCAGAAGCCTTGCGCGAAGCGTGATGGCGCATCTCAACATGCTGGTCATGCGCGGACGAACCGCGCGATAAGGAGGAGAACCACATGCCGTTTTTCTCCCGGTCCGCTCTCAAGGACGGCGTCGCGATGCGCGAGGTCTGGTCCTGGGCCGCATTCGACTTTGCCAATTCGGGCTACACGACCGTGGTGCTCACGGCCGTCTTCAACGCCTACTTCGTGAGCGTGGTGGCGGGCGACGCCCCCTCGGCGACGTTCCTCTGGACCGTCGTCATCGCGGTGAGCAATGCGGTGAGCATGCTGCTGATGCCCGTCATCGGCACGGTGGCCGACGCGACCGCCACGAAGAAGCGCTGGCTCGCCGTCGCGACCTTCATGGCCGTGGGCGGCACGCTCGGCCTCATGTTCGCGGGACCGGGCACGATCGTCTGGGCCTCCCTCATGATCATCGTGAGCAACGTCGCCTACAACGTGGGCGAGTCCCTCAACTCGGCCTTCCTGCCCGAGCTCGCCCGTGAGGACGCCGTGGGCAAGGTTTCGGGCTGGGGCTGGAGCTTCGGCTACTGCGGCGGCATCCTTACGCTCGGCCTCTGTCTGGGCGTGGTGCTCGGCGGCGAGAAGCTCGGCTACGGGATGGACCAGACCGTGGCGGGCACGATGGCCGTGACGGCCTTCGTCTTCGCGGCCGCCGCGCTTCCGATCTTCCTCTTCCTCAAGGAGAGGAGCGTGCCGCGTCTTGACGCTGCGGACCGCGAGGCCGTCAGGAGCGCCGCCTCGGAGAGCTTTGCGGAGCTGCGCCGCACGCTCGGCTCGCTCGGCGACTTCCGCGACTTTGCCTGGCTTTCCGTCTGCGGGTTCCTCTATCAGTGCGGCGTCTCCGTCGTCATCACGCTCTCGGCCGTCTATGCCGCCGCCGTCATGGGGTTCAAGACCGAGGACACGCTCCTCATGGTCTTCCTCGTGAACATCACGGCCGCCGTCGGCGCCTTCGCCTTCGGCTACGTGCAGGACCGCATCGGCCACAAGCTCGCGCTCGCGGGCACGCTCTGCGTCTGGATCGCGATGATCGCCGTCGCCGCCTTCTCGACCGAGCGCTGGCAGTTCTGGGTCGCCGCCAATCTCGCGGGCCTCGCCATGGGCTCGTCCCAGTCCGCAGGCCGAGCCATGGTCGCGGTCTTCGCGCCGAGCTCGCGCCTGGCCGAGTTCTACAGCTTCTGGAACATGGCGCTGTGGCTTGCTGCCATCGTCGGCCCGCTTTCCTACGGCGCCATCACCTGGATCACCGGCAACGACCACAGGATGGCCATCCTCTTCACGGGCCTCTTCTTCGTGCTCTCCCTTCTGGCGCTCGCGCCTGTGAGCATGAAGCGCGGCGCCGAGGTGGCCGCAAGGCTCTCAAAGTAGGACGCCCGCAGCAGGGCGCTCACAGCAGGGTGCCTTCTGCACGAGAGCAGGATAAAAACAGGGCCGGATGCGCGTTGCACGCATCCGGCCCTTCTCAGACCCCCAACAGCGTGCGGGTGGAGATTGCCCCGCTTTGCGGGAAGGCGCTTGGTTCCTTTCCTCGCCGTCCGCTCCGGACGACCCCCGTTGTCCTTGGATGGAGGCGGCGGCGTTTCGCTGTCGTTGAATGTATTGTGCATGAATTGAGAATGGTTCTCAATATCGTTTGTGGAATTTTTCGAGGAGATTGTCCTTGACTTGATCCTGATCAAGAAAAGGAGGGTGGTAAACAAAAAAAGGAGACCTCCTTCAGGAAGCCT
>CALBBA010000077.1 GCA_937926755.1 uncultured Collinsella sp. | reverse complement strand
CGTTACCCTAACACCCGCCGTTGTGGAAGGCCAGTACTGCCTTGGCATGGGCGAGCATCATGTTGTGCTCGCACTGGAAGGCCTCGGCCAGATGCGCCTTGACGCCACCGGGGAAGGTGCCCTCGATGTAGGTGTTGGAGGCGTCGGCCCAGATCTCGTTAAAGGTGAACCAGTAGGCCACCTGGTCGGCGTACTCCTTAAAGCAGAAGGTGGCAAAGTCCACAAAGGCGTCGATGGTCTCGCGGTTGAGGAAGTCGCCCTTCTCAAAGAGGGGAAGCGGCGTATCGAAGTGATGCAGCGTGACGAACGGCTCAACATGGTGCTTGTGGCACTCGGCGAAGAGGTCATGGTAGAACTGAACGCCTTCGGGGTTGATTTCGCCGGTACCGTTGGGGAAGATGCGGCTCCAGGCGATAGAGAGGCGAATGCCGTTGATGCCAAACTCCTCGCACAGTTCCAGATCGACGGGGTACTGGTTGTAGAAGTCGGAAGCGGGATCGGGGGAGAAGCGGCCCTGGGCCTCCAGGAAGTCATCCCAGGCAACCTTGCCCTTACCGTGGGTGCGGGTCTCGCCCTCTACCTGGTAGGCAGCAGTGGCGCCGCCAAAGACAAAGTCCTCGGGAAACTGCGCGGGCGGGTTGGTGACGCTAGCAGGGTTAACGGACATGATGAAATATCCAATCGTCTAAATCGAAGGGCCAGCCGGCTGTTGATGGTCGGCTGGCCCTGAGCGTTACTTACTTCGAAAGCTGCTCGGAGACGAAGGCGAGAGATTTGTCGCCGTTCTGGGAGAGCTCGATGTACTGCTTGCCACGGCAGGCGACGCACTTGTTGCCCACGCGCTCGCAGTCCTTTTGCAGGTCGGCCAGGTAGCTGGCGGCCTGCGGGGCCAGGACGACCAGGTCAAAGTCGGGGAGCATGTCGACATGGTTGCCATAGGCCTCGGCAGCGGTCTCAAGATTGATGCCGCGCTCCTTGGCAGCCTTGGCCAGCGCGTTGGCGAGCAGGCCCGAGGTGCCGCCGCCCTGGCAGAGCACGAGCACGCGCTTGCCGTTGAGGTCGCTGGCGGTCGTTGCCCCGGCAGCGGGTGCCGCAGAAGCGGCGGGGGCGTCAGCCTTCACGGTCTCGGCGGCAGCGCCGGCAGCAACGCTCTTGGCGTCAGCCTTGCCCTGGAAGGCATCGTTGAGCTTGGCGGCCTTCTCGGCGTTCTTGGCGGCGAGCTCCTCCTGGGAGATCTCGGCCTCCTCGGCGCACTTCTGGGCGTCATAGGCGCGGAAGAACGGGTAGTACAGAACGAAATCGACGACCAGGATAAGGGCGAGCATCACAAAGGCGAGCGGCTGGAAGCCCAGGCCCATGATGGTGCCGATGGGGCCGGGGACGGTCCAAGGCAGGGTGTACATAAAGCCGTTCATGCCCAAGAAGTCGATAAAGATCTTGAGGATCCAGATGTTGGCGATCGGGGCAAAGACAAACGGGACAAAGAAGACGGGGTTGAGCACGATGGGTGCAGCGAACAGCAGCGGTTCGTTGACGGCAAAGCAGACGGGGACGATGGCGGCCTTACCGACGGCGCGCATCTCCTGAGATTTGGCCAGGAAGCAGAACATAAAGACCAGGACGAGCGTGGCGCCGGTGCCGCCCATGCAGACGACGAAGTACTGGGCACCCTGGGTCAGGACAGCAGAAGCGTGCTGACCGGCCTGGAACGCAGCCAGGTTGTCGGTCATGTTGGCAACGAGAGCGGCAGCGATGGCGGGCTCGACGATCGAGGGGCCGTGGACGCCCACGAACCAGAACAGGCTCATGGCGCCGTAGATCACAGCGAGGCCGATGTAGCCGTCGGCAGCGGTGAACAGGGGCTGGAACACCTGGATGACGCCCTGGGCAAAGCAGAAGCCAAAAGCAGCGCGGAAGGCGATGTCAAAGACCCAAAAGACGGTGATACAGACGGAGAAGGGGATGATGTCCTTAAAGGTCTGCGAGATGTTGGGCGGGACCTGCTCGGGCATCTTGACGGTGATGTTGCGCTTAATGAAGAACTTGTAGATGATGCCGGTCACAAACGCAGCGATAAAGGCGGTCAGCAGGCCTTTGGAACCAAGGTAGGTGGTGTTGAAGCCGCTGGCAGCGTCCGTGGCGATCGTGTCGCTCGAAAGGAGCAAGAAGCCGATGATGGCCGCGCACATGCACGAGATGAAGTTGATCTGGTTGTTCTTGGGCAGATCGCGGTTCTGAGCGTCGGCGAAGTGCTTGGCTGTGGTGGCAGCGCAGGCGATGGCCAGGATACCCATGGAGTAGTTGTAGCACTTCCACAGGGCGTTGTTGATGTCATCGGGCCAGTAGAAACCCCAGATGTTGGGGACTGAGGCTACCAGGCAGAAGATGGACGAGAAGATGATGATGGGGATGACGGAGATAAAGCCGTCGCGGATCGCCTTGAGGTACTTGTTGCGGGCGATCGCGTTGAAAAAGGGCTGGCCCTTTTCGATGATGGCGATGAGTTGCTCCATGCAATGCTCCTAAGAGTCGGTGGGTTAGCAACGATGGTAGCTTTTGGCGTTCGGTTGCCAAAATGTTGACGTTGCCATTTTGCGACACAAAAAAGACGCGAACCGGTGGTTCCTGTGCCTGCGAACCGTCGATTCCTTATGCGTAAACGTTTGAGCCGCCCGGTGGCTCTGTGTTTGCACAATGGCAACGTTAACATTTGGGCGCAAAAAGCCGTTTGGGGAAGCAAAAATGTCGGTGAACGGTAGGTTTTGGGTGGTGAGCGTATGGTGGGGGAGGCGTTGGATATACTTGAAGGCGTTAAAAATGACTGCGTAGGGTGCCACCAATGGCATCGTCGACATAGAAAGATCGACCTATGGCCGCTGTTAAAAAATCGGTTTCCGTTAAGGATGTGGCGCGTCTCGCGGGCGTCTCGGAGCAGACAGTCTCGCGTACGGTGCACGATTCGCCCAGCGTGCGCCCCGAGACCAAGGAGCGCGTGCGTGCCGCCATGCGCGAGCTGGGGTATCGCCCCAATTTTGCCGGTCGATCGCTGCGCCGTGGTAAGTTTAAGACCGTCGGCGTCGCCATGTTCAACATTACTGGCACCGGCAACCTCGACCGTATGGAGGGCTTTGCCGCCGCGGCCGACAAACACGGCTATGCCATCACCCTCACTAAAGTAGATGGACACCCCTATACTCTCGAGAGCGCATCATCGCGTATGAGTGCACTGCCGGTGGACGGTATGGTTGTAATCATGAACCGCATGCCGGCGGACTTTGGAACCTTCGAACCGCTGCCCGGCATGCAGACGGTGCTCGTTACGATGTTGGAGCACCCGCTCTGTTCAACGGTCGATAACGACCAGTCCGATTGCTCGCGCCAGGTGGTCGAGTACTTGCTGGAGCATGGGCACAAAACCGTGCACTTTATCTCGTGCCCCGAGCGCTCGCTTTCGGGCATGCGGCGCGAGGAAGGCTGGCGTGAGACATTGCGTGCGCATGGCATTGAGCCCCCGCAGCTCGTGCGCGGCGACTGGACGGCGCAGAGTGGATATGCTGCCGGCCAGGTGCTTGCGGATGATCCGACCTGCACGGCCATTTATGCCTCCAATGATGCCATGGGCTACGGCC
>CALBBA010000076.1 GCA_937926755.1 uncultured Collinsella sp. | reverse complement strand
CGGTCTTTCATGCAGCAGGGGCTCTCAATGTTTTTATGTCCTGCTCATATCGTCTCTGCCGGCACTTGGGGACACTCCTTGGCGCACCAGAGCCGGTCGCCCAGGGATGGAGGGGCCATTTTGGCCCTTGGCAGTCACCCAAGGTAAACCTTTACCGCCCGCCTATATTTGCCGAAATTACACTTGACGGCGGGGTACAATAAACCCGCATGCGGATTTCCGTTGCGGGCGCTTCCCATCGCCGGGGCGTGCCCGGGAGCATCCGGCATGCGGCCTTTGCGGCGCTCGGTCATGTGCAAGACGGGTAGCTGGGCTTGTGGAGCGCGTGCAGCCCTCCTCGCCTCGGCATGCCTTCTCTCCACGCCATGTACCTGCTGCTGAGCCTGCCTGCCAGATGATTGGAAGCAACAGCGAAAATCCCATCACGCCAACATCCCGGCGATCGCCGGGGCCTGTATACCTATATGAGAGGAGAGGGGTATATGGCGCGTAAGTTTAAGTCTATGGACGGCAACGAGGCGGCCGCATATGTTTCGTATGCGTACACCGAGGTAGCGGGAATCTATCCCATTACGCCGTCCAGCCCGATGGCCGACCATGTCGACCAGTGGGCGGCCCAGGGTCGCAAGAATATCTTCGGCACCCCGGTCAAGGTCGTCGAGATGGAGTCCGAGGCAGGTGCAGCCGGTACCGTTCACGGTTCGCTGGGCGCCGGTGCTCTGACCACCACCTACACGGCTTCTCAGGGTCTGCTCCTGATGATCCCGAACATGTACAAGATCGCGGGCGAGCAGCTCCCGGGCGTCTTCCACGTCTCCGCGCGTTGCGTCGCTTCCCACGCCCTGAACATCTTTGGCGATCACTCCGACGTCATGGCCTGCCGCCAGACCGGTTTCGCCATGCTCGCCGAGGGCAACGTCCAGGAGGTCATGGACCTCTCGCCGGTGGCTCACCTTGCCGCCATCGAGGGCAAGACCCCGTTCCTTAACTTCTTCGACGGCTTCCGCACCAGCCACGAGATCCAGAAGGTCGCCATGTGGGACTACAAGGATCTGGCCGAGATGTGCGACATGGACGCCGTCCAGGCTTTCCGCGATCACGCGCTCAACCCTGAGCACCCGCACACCCGCGGTAGCCACGAGAACGGCGATATCTTCTTCCAGAACCGTGAGGCCTGCAACAAGGTCTACGACGAGCTTCCCGCCGTCGTCGAGGGCTACATGAAGAAGATCAACGAGAAGCTCGGCACCGATTACGGCCTGTTCAACTACTACGGCGCTCCCGATGCCGACCGCGTCGTCGTGTGCATGGGCTCCTTCTGCGACGTGCTCGAGGAAGTCATCGACTACCTCAACGCCCACGGCGAGAAGGTCGGCCTGGTCAAGGTCCGTCTGTTCCGTCCGTTCTCCATCAAGCACTTCGTCGACGTTCTCCCCGAGACCGTCCAGAAGATCGCCGTCATGGACCGTACCAAGGAGCCGGGTTCCATCGGCGAGCCGCTCTACCAGGACGTCGTCTCCGCTCTCTACGAGGCCGGCAAGACGGGCATCAAGGTCGTCGGCGGCCGTTATGGCCTGGGCAGCAAGGACACGCCTCCCGCGTCCGCGTTCGCTGTCTTCGAGGAGCTCAAGAAGGACGAGCCCAAGCGCGAGTTCACCATCGGCATTGTCGATGACGTGACCAACCTGAGCCTGCCCGAGGCCGAGGATGCGCCCAACACCGCAGCCCCCGGCACCATCGAGTGCAAGTTCTGGGGTCTGGGTGGCGACGGTACCGT
>CALBBA010000075.1 GCA_937926755.1 uncultured Collinsella sp. | reverse complement strand
GTGTTACCGGCGCCAACGCCCAGGGCGGGCTTGCCCGAGGAGTAGGCGGCCTTGACCATGCCCGGGCCACCGGTGGCGAGGATGATGTCGACGTCGCGCATGACCATGTTGGTCAGCTCGATGGAGGGGACATCGACCCAGCCGATGATGCCCTCGGGGGCACCAGCCTTGACGGCGGCGTCAAGCACGAGCTTGGCGGCGGCGATGGTGCACTTGGCGGCAGCCGGGTGCGGGGAGATGATGATGGCGTTGCGGGTCTTCAGGCTGATCAGCGTCTTGAAGATTGCGGTGGAGGTGGGGTTGGTCGTCGGGATGACGGCGCCCACGATGCCGATGGGCTCGGCGATCTTGGTGATGCCGTAAGCCTCGTCGCGCTCCAGAACGCCACAGGTCTTGGTGTTCTTGTAAGCGTTGTAGATGTACTCTGCGGCGTAGTGGTTCTTGATGACCTTGTCCTCAAGAACGCCGCGGCCGGTCTCCTCGATGGCCATTTTCGCCAACGGGATACGAGCCTTGTTGGCGGCCATGGCGGCCTCATAGAAGATCTTGTCGACCTGCTCCTGCGTGTACGTAGCAAAAAGCGCCTGGGCCTCTCGCATCTGAGCGAGCTTAGCCTCAAGCGCCTCTACGTTGTCCACAATTGCGGGAGTAGTGTTTTCCGGTGACTTTTTCACCATTTGTGTCTCCTTGCGATCGGAGATTTACCCTACGCCTTGCATGATAGCAAGAAATTATTCGGCGAACGGTCAGATTCCCGTAAAAGGCACACTAAAACGCTTCAATAAAATGAAGCGTTTTAACTAAAACTACCTGCCTGCTGCATCGCCTCACTCATTGGGGACAGACATCGATTTGTCATTTTGTCGTTTTGGGCATGCTTTTGTCGTTCATTGTATATAAATAGGTCACAGGCTCAGCATTTTGCGTTGCTTCTCTCCTTTTAGGTGTTGCCTGATCAGTTTTGAAAGGAGAGATTATGCCCCGATGCGCCCGCGAAATTTCGCTCACCGGCTATTATCACGTCTTTGACCGCGGTAACTCCAAACAGATCATTTTTGAAGATGATTCCGACCGCTATCGTTTCCTATCGGACATATCGGACAGGTTTGCGTGCCATGACGTGGCGGTGTTGGCCTGGTGTCTTATGGACAACCACTTCCATTTGATGGTTGATGACCCATATGACAACCTTTCAAAGGCAATGCAGTGCGCGCTGACGGCGTATGCCAAGTATTTCAATGGGAAAACGGGAAGAACGGGCCATCTGTTTGACAATCGCTATTCGCGGGTCGCGGTCGAGTCGGACACGCAGGCGGTGCAGTTGCTCGACTATATTCATCTCAATCCCGTGAAGGGTGCGCTTGACTCGCTCGAGGCGTACCGCTGGTCAAGCTATAAGGCGTATCAGCTGGGCTATGATCCCTTTGACATCTGTGATGCGGCCCCTATGCTTGATGTTGTCGGAGGCTCCCGTCGCTATTGCGAGCATCTCAAGAAAGTTGCCGGGCGCATCTGGTCAGTGGAGGTTCTTCCGCGCCGGCGGATCCCCGATGAGGAGGCCCTTTTCGTTGCGCGCGAAGTCCTGACGAGCATAGATCCTGCGTTGCTCAAGGCCCTGCCACGCCCCGAACGCGATGCCTGCCTGCTGAGGCTCAGGCGGGCACATCTCACGGTCAAGCAAATTGCCCGTATCACCGGTATCGGCGCCACAAGCGTGACCAAGGCTACTGCAGGCTGGAAGGATGCAGCGTGAGATAGGGGCCGGAGCCGATCGGGACGCCGCATGCGTGCGTCATGTCTGTCCCCAATGCGTGAAAACACTCATCTAAGTGTGTCCCCAATGAGTGGGGCTATGATTCCTTTGACATCTGCAAACACTCATGTAAGTCTGTCCCCAATGAGTGCAAAAAGGCGCCCTCCGTGGGGGAGGACGCCTTTGGTAAGTTCTATGTGAACGCGAGGTCTTTGACCCGGAGAGTCCGAGGTACTTGTTGGTAAGACCTTATTTAGGAGCGCGCAACCTTGCCGGACTTGAGGCAGGTGGAGCAAACGTTCATCTTGCGACGGTGACCATCGACGACGACGTAGACGCGCTGGATGTTGGGGCGGAACTTACGGTTGGTGACGCGGTGAGAGTGGCTGATGGAGCGACCGGCAACGGGGTGCTTACCGCAAACTTCGCAAACTTTGGACATAACTGACCCTCCTTGGGCGACAAACGAACATGTCGCGTTAACAAACAAGCCTGAACTATAGCACAGAAGCAGCTCCCTGTGCGTAATCTACACAGAGATATTCCTCTTTTGGCGATAGTGCTCACGCCACGGCCCTGGACGTAGATCCGATTTGCGTGCAGCAGAGGGGATTATGCCAGCTCGTGCGTGCGTTTTCAAGCTCGTCCCACAAATATATATAGGTTTATGGAGCATTGGGCTCCGTTTACGGATTGCTCTGTATTTATGCTCGCAATTAAGCTCGAGGTTGGCTACACTATCCCTTGACCATTAAAGGGGTACGAGATACCCACATGGAATTTCATTGCTGCCAAAGAGCAGCCCTTCCTGTGGGTGTCTGGTCCGCTTTGAGCGGTCGGGCATCTATTTTTTTGACTGTGTCAGCAGTCAAGACATGTGAGGAAGGAGATCGATGGGCACGACTTCCCCCAAGGCGGTCATCATGGACGAGACCGCCGTCAATCGAGCAATGACCCGCATCGCGCACGAGATTCTCGAGCGCAACGAGGGCTGTGAAGACCTCGCTCTGGTCGGCATCGTCACGCGCGGCGACCTTCTGGCAAAGAAGCTCGCCGAGGAGATCAAGGAGATCGAGGGCGTCGACGTTCCGCTCGGCAGCCTGGACATCAGCTTCTACCGCGATGACTACGCTACCAATTTCGCTCCCGCGATCCACGCCACCAACATTCCCTTTAGCGTCGACGGCAAACGCGTCGTGCTGGTGGACGACATCCTGTATACGGGCCGTACCATTCGCGCCGCTCTGGACGCCGTCATGGACCTGGGCCGTCCGAGCCGCATTGAGCTGGCAGTTCTCGTTGACCGCGGCCACCGCGAGCTCCCCATCTCGCCGGACTTTGTCGGCAAGAACGTTCCCTCGTCGCATGAGGAGAACGTGCACCTATATATGAAGGAAGTCGACGGCCACACCGCCGTCGAGATTAACGACGTCGCGCCGGGTTCCCACGTGGGCTCCGCGCCGCTGGGAGGTGAGTAGTACCGTGGCGTTCAACCATAAGCACCTGATCGACATTACCGAGTACTCCGAAGAGGATATCAAGCTCATCCTCGAGACCGCCAAGGCGTTCTCCGAGGTCAACGAGCGTGCCATCAAGAAGGTCCCCACGCTCAAGGGCAAGACCATCGTCAACATGTTCAACGAGCCCTCGACGCGCACCCGCAGCTCCTTCGAGCTCGCCGAGAAGCGTCTTTCGGCCGACAGCCTCAACTTTGGCGGCTCCTCGACCTCCACGGTCAAGGGCGAGAGCCTCGTCGACACCGTCGAGACCCTCAACGCCTACAAGATCGACTGCATCGTCGTGCGCGACAAGCATGCCGGTGCCCCCTACATCGTCACGCAGAACTCGCCCGCGAGCGTCATCTGCGCCGGTGACGGTAAGCACAACCATCCTACGCAGGCCCTGCTGGACCTGTACACCATCTGGGAGCACAAGGGTGACTTCCATGGTCTGAAGGTCGCCGTCGTCGGCGATATCGCGCACTCCCGCGTGTGCGGCTCGCTGATCCCCGCCCTTAAGATCATGGGCTGTGAGACCTACGCCGTCGCCCCCGGCACGCTGCTGCCGCCGGCACCCGAGGTCTTGGGTTGCGACCACGTGACGAGCGACCTCGATTCGGTCCTGCCCGAGCTGGACGTCGTCTACATGCTGCGCGTGCAGCAGGAGCGCCTCGAGGGTGCTCCGTTCCCGACTATTCGCGAGTATCAATAGCTCTTCGGCCTGACCAAGGACCGCGAGAAGCTCATGAAGCCCGATGCGATCATCTGCCACCCGGGCCCCATCAACCGCGGCGTCGAGTTCGACTCCTATATGGCCGACCACCCGCAACGCTCCGTCATCCTGGAGCAGGTCTACGCCGGTATCTGCGTGCGTATGGCTATCCTGTATCTGCTGCTTGGAGGTGCCGATAATGGCCTTGCTTCTTAAGAATGCCCACGTCGTCGACCCGTCCGTCGAGCTTGACGGTGTCGTTGACGTCCTGATTGACGGCGACAAGATCGCCGAGGTCGGCGAGAATCTCGCCGTCGAGGGGGCCGAGGTCCGCGACCTTTCCGGCAAGTACCTCGTCCCCGGCCTGGTGGACATGCACGTTCACCTTCGCGAGCCCGGCTACGAGGTCAAAGAGGACATCGAGAGCGGCACCCGCGCAGCTGCCAAGGGCGGCTTTACCGGCGTGTGCGCCATGCCCAACACCGATCCCGTCACCGATAACGGCACTGTCGTTGAGTTCGTCAAGTCCCGCGCTGCCGAGGTCGGCCACTGCCGCGTCTATCCGTCGGGCGCCATGACCCGCGGTCTTAAGGGCGAGGCCATGTCCGAGATGGGCGATATGGTCGCCCACGGCGCCGTCGCCTTCACCGATGACGGTCGCGGCGTGCAGGGCGCGGGCATGCTCCGTCGCTGCATGGACTACGGCAAGATGTTTGGCAAGGTCTTCATGAGCCACTGCCAGGACGAGGACCTGGTCGGCCATGGCCAGATCAACGAGGGCAAGGTCTCGACCCGTCTGGCCCTCGAGGGTTGGCCGGCTGCCGGCGAGGAGCTCCAGATCGCCCGCGACATCGAGATCGCCAAGCTGACCGGCGCCAAGCTGCACATCCAGCACATCTCCACCGCCCATGGTCTGGAGATCGTGCGTGCCGGTAAGGCCGCTGGCGTTCAGGTTACCTGCGAGGCCACCCCGCACCACATGTTCCTGACCGAGAACGACCTGGACGAGACCTACAACACCTCGCTCAAGGTCAATCCGCCGCTGCGCACCGACGAGGACGCCGAAGCCATTCGTCAGGGCGTCATCGACGGTACCGTCGACGTGATCGTTACCGATCACGCTCCGCACACCCCGTGGGAGAAGGCCCGCGAGTTCGAGCTCGCACCCTTTGGCATGATCGGCCTCGAGACCTCGCTGTCGCTCGTGCTCACCGAGCTGGTCAACACGGGCAAGATGAGCATGGGCCGCATGGTCGAGCTCATGGCCATCAAGCCGCGTGAGATTCTGGGCCTCGATCAGGTTCAGGTCAAGGCGGGCTCTGTCGCCGACCTGACCGTGTTCGACCCCTCCGCAACCTGGACGGTTGGCGAGGACGGTTACGAGTCGCGCGCCGAGAACTCCGGTTTTGCCGGCCGCACGCTCACCGGTCGTGCCACCGATGTATTTGTCGGCGGTAAACAGACGCTTGCCGACGGCTGCATCTGCTAGCATAGCCTTATCGCTTTTGTGCGCGGCGCCCTTGCGGTGCCGCGCTTTCTATTCGTTTGGACCATGCAACCGCATGGGGGATTGGAGCGTTTATGCCCACACCTTCCACTGCACGCATGCACGACTTCGAGGTCGTCTCGAACCGGGAGATTGCCGACGGCGTCTTCTCGCTCGTCATCTCGGCCCCCAAGCTTGCAAGTGCGCTCAAGCCCGGTCAGTTTGTGAACATCGCCGTACCCGGTGATGCGTCCTCGCTGCTTCGCGTGCCCCTGAGCTACTACCGCGCCGACGCCGAGGCCGGCACCGTCGAGCTGTGGTACGCCGTCGTGGGCGACGATACCCGTCGTTTGTCCCAGATGGGCCCCGGCTCCACCTCTAACCTGTTGGGCCCCGGTGGCCGTGGCTGGATGGTACCCGAGGGCACCAGGAAGGCACTGCTCGTCGCCGGTGGCATCGGCGTTCCGCCTGTGCTGTGTCTTGCCGGCATGCTTGCCGAGCAGGGTGTTGATGTGGACGTGTGCCTGGGCTTTGGCACCGCTTCCAAGGCCGTGGGCATCGATGAGTTCCGCGCGCTGGGCGCCACGGTCAACGTTTGCACCGACGACGGCTCGCTCGGCACGCACGGTTTTTGCACCGATCCGGCAGCCGAGCTGCTTGGAGAGGGCGGCTACGACTACGTCGCCAGCTGCGGTCCCGCCGTCATGATGAAGAAGGTCGCCGCTGCTGCCGCCGAGGCCGGTGCGTACTGCGAGGTGTCCCTCGAGCGCATGATGAGCTGTGGCTTTGGCGCCTGCAACACCTGCAATGTCGAGACGGTCGACGGTATGAAGGGTGCTTGCATGTGCGGCCCCGTGTTCGATGCTTCCAAGGTGGTGGTCTTCTAGTGGGTACCGTGAACATGGCCGTCGATTTCGGCGGCGTCAAGATGCAGAACCCCATCAACACCGCAGCCGGTACTTTTGGTTACGGTTGGCAGTTCCAGAACTTCTTTGATGTTTCCCAGCTGGGCGCCATCACCACCAAGGGTTGCGCAGCCGAGCCCTGGCCCGGCAACCCCGCGCCCCGCATGGCCGAGATCCCGGGCGGCATGATCAACTCCGTGGGCCTTCAGAACCCCGGCGTGGCCGCCTTTGCCCGTGAGTCAGGCCCGTGGCTCGAACAGCTCTCCAAGGACGGTTGCCAGGTCATCTGTCAGGTTGCCGGCCACTCCGTTGACGAGTTTGTGCGCGCGCTCGAGATGTATGTCGAGCTATGCCCCTGGGCTGCCGGCTACGAGATCAACGTGAGCTGCCCTAATATCGCCGCCGGCGGTGCCGCCATGGGCTCCACGCCCGAGGGCGCCTCTTCCGTTATGGCTGCTTGCCGCAAGGTGACCGATAAGCCGCTGTTCGTGAAGATGGCGCCGGTCAACGTCGCCGAGATCGCCAAGGCCCTCGAAGCCGCCGGCGCCGACGGCCTTTCGGTCATTAACTCCATCCAGGGCATGGCCATCGACGTCCATACCCGCAAGTCCCGCGTGGCCAAGCCCAAGGGCGGCCTTTCGGGCCCGCTGTGCCACCACATCGCCGTGCGCATGGTCTGGGAGGTTGCCCAGGCCGTCGATATCCCCATCAACGGTGTCGGCGGTGTCATGACCGGCGAGGATGCGGCCGAGTTTATCCTGGCCGGTGCCACCTGCGTGTCGGTTGGCATGGCCAACTTCGTCGATCCGTGCGCTTCGCTCAAGATCGCGCACGAGCTCGAGGCCTGGGCCGAGTCCCAGGGCGTAAAGGACATCAACGAACTGGTAGGTGCGTTCGAATGCTAGAGACCGATGCCCGCGACCGCGTAATCGTCGCCCTCGACTGCGATCGTGAGCGTGCGCTCGAGCTCGCCCACGAGCTTTCGGGCCATGCCGCTTGGCTCAAGGTTGGTATGACGCTCTATTACGCCGAGGGTCCCCAGATCGTCAAGACCTTTAAGGACCTAGGCTTTAAGGTCTTTCTTGACCTTAAGTTCCATGATATTCCGCATCAGGTTCGCGGTGCCGCCCGCTCGGCCTCGCTTGCCGGTGCCGACCTGCTCTCGGTTCACGGCTTGGGTTCGGGCGCAATGCTTGCTGCCTGCCGCGAGGGTGCCGAGGAGGCGCGCGACGACCGCGCCAAGCTCGTTGCCATCACCGTGCTCACGAGCATGAATCAGGATGCCTTGAGCGAGATCGGCGTCGAGTCGCCCGTGGCCGAGGAGGCCGCCCGCCTGGCAAAGCTCGCTCAGGCCAACGGCATCGACGGCATCGTGTGCTCGCCGATGGAGGCTCACGACATGCGTGAGCTGTTGGGTCCCGATGCCCTGATCGTGACTCCGGGTGTGCGTCCGGTTGGTGCCGCCCTTGGTGACCAGTCCCGCGTGGCGACGCCTTCCCAGGCTATCGAGCGTGGCGCAAGCCACATTGTGGTGGGCCGTCCCATCACCGGTGCCGACGATCCGGTTGCCGCCTTTGACGCCATCGTCGCCGAGCTGGTCGAAAACGTCGCGTAAAAGATTCCCCTAAGTCACCACTTTTGGGTCTCATTAGCACAAAATAGCCCCTGTGCCTGCGTAAACTTTCCCATCCTTTGTGTGGAATCGCAGGTCAGGGGCTTAACTTTGGGCGCAGTATATTGCACTTTTTGCGGGTATCGTCTAACCTATGGAGCCGCGATTGGGCATTTTGTACGTTCTACGTGCTAAAATGCCAATTATTGAATCAGATATAACCCAACTATTTGGAGGTACGAATGGCACTCCCTCAGCTTACCGACGAGCAGCGCAAGCAGGCTCTTGAGAAGGCTGCTGCCGCACGTCACGCCCGCGCTGAGCTTCGCGAGCAGATCAAGAAGGGCGAGAAGTCCCTCGAGTCCGTGCTCAACTCCGATGACCCCATCGCTTCCCGCATGAAGGTTTCCACCCTCATCGAGTCTCTCCCTGGTTATGGTAAGGCCAAGGCCGCCAAGATCATGGAGGAGCTCGGCATCTCCGCTACCCGTCGCGTTCAGGGCCTTGGCGTCCGTCAGCGCGAGCAGCTCCTCGAGCAGCTGACCAAATAAGTGAGCGCTCAGGATTCCAAGCTCTTTGTGATTTCTGGACCGTCAGGCGCAGGCAAGGGCACGCTCGTCACTCGTGTGCGCGAGCGCCGCTCGAACCTGGGCCTGACGGTTTCGGCTACCACGCGAGCCCCACGCAAAGGCGAGGTCGATGGCGTCAATTACTTTTTCCTGACGCGTGAGGAGTTCGACCGCCGCGTGGCAAACGGTGAGTTTGTTGAGTGGGCTGAGGTCCACGGTAACTGCTACGGCACGTTGGTGAGCGAGGTTCAGTCCAAGCTCGCCTCTGGTTCGTCTCTCATCTTGGAGATCGATGTCCAGGGTGCCCTGCAGGTGAAGGAGCGTTTCCCCGAGGCCGTGCTGATCTTTATCAAGCCGCCTTCGCTTGAGGTACTCCGCGAGCGTCTAGTCGGTCGCGGTACCGAGACGCCCGAGACGATTGAGCTGCGTATGGCAAACGCCGCCGATGAGCTTGCCCTTGCCGACCGCTACGACGACGTCGTGGTAAATGACGATCTCGACCGCGCGACCGATGAGCTCGTTCGCGTTCTCGATATGCATGAAAGGATCTGAGGTCCGTGTCCGTTGTAAAGCCTTGCATTGACGATCTTCTGGAGAAGACCGATCACAACCGCTTCCTGCTCGCTTCGCTTGCCTCCAAGCGCGCCTGCGACATCAATAGCATGCTGCGTGGCCAGCACAACCGCGTGCTTGCCGTCCAGGATGTCGATGACATCACCATCGGGCTTTCCGGTGCCGATACCATCTCGATGGCTATGGACGAGATTGTCGACGGCGACATCTCTTACGACGAGGCCCGTTACGAGAAGGCGCTCGGCCACAAGGTTGCTGAAGCCTAAATGGCGGCTCGCGTCTGCCTGGTCCACTATCACGAGGTTGGACTTAAGGGTAAGAACCGCGCACATTTTGAGCATATCCTCATGGATAACATCAAGGCGGCCTTGGCCGCCTTTTCCGTGAATGCCGTGTCTCGAATTTCCGGTTATATCCTCGTGACCTTTAACGAGCATCAGGCCGACGAGGCGGCTCGTGTCATTCGCACCGTTCCCGGCGTTGCTCGCGTGTCTTTGGCGTATCACACCAATCGCGACCCTCAGGAGTACTGTGCCGCCGCCGTGAAGGCGCTGCGTGAGTTTGGCCCCTTCGATTCGTTTAAGGTGCACGCCAAGCGCTCCAATACCGACTATGAGCTCACCTCGATTGATATCAATCGACAGGTTGGCGAGGTGCTGTGCGAGGCGTTCCCCGATAAAAAGGTTCAAATGCACGATCCCGACGCGATGGTTCACGTGCTGGTTGTTCAGGGTAGCGTTTATGTGTACGCGCGCTCCGAGCGCGGTGTGGGCGGTCTGCCGGTGGGCTCTGCCGGTAAGGTCGTGACCCTGCTGTCATCGGGTATCGACTCGCCGGTGGCGACCTGGATGCTCGCGCGACGCGGAGCCGTGTGCGTGCCGGTGCATTTTTCCGGTCGTCCGCAGACGCCAGATACCAGCGAGTATCTAGTGCAGGACATCATTCGCGCCCTTGAGCCGGGTGTCCAGATCGGCCGTCTGTATGTTGTGCCGTTTGGCGACTGCCAGCGCGAGATTTCGGTGACCTGTCCCAGCAACCTGCGCGTGATTATGTATCGCCGCATTATGTATTCGGTT
>CALBBA010000074.1 GCA_937926755.1 uncultured Collinsella sp. | reverse complement strand
TCCTTGCCGATGGCGAGGGACAACTGGTCGTCGGGCACGATGACGCCGGCGTAGGCCTTCTCCTCGTCGATGAGGACGCGGGTGACCTTAGCGGGCGACAGGGCGTTGGCGACGTAGACGGCAGGATCGGCATCCCACAGGATGACGTCGACGCGCTCGCCACGGAGCTCGCCCACGACAGCGCGGACACGGCTGCCCTTGGGGCCGACGCAGGCGCCCACGGGATCCAAACGGTCGTCGAGCGAGTGAACGGCGACCTTGGAGCGCTGGCCGGGCTCGCGGGCGATCGACTTGATCTGGACGGTGCCCTCATAGATCTCGGGCACCTCCTGCTCAAACAGACGACGCATGAGCTCGGGGTGGGTACGGGAGATGACAATCGGCGGACGGCTGTGCTCGCCACGAACCGGCTGCAGGTTGGAGTTGGGGTCGCGAACGTCGATGATCACGGCCTTGATGTGCTGGTTGTGCAGGTAGCGCTCGCCCATCGGACGCTCGTTGCGCTCGTTCTCGTAACGGCGCTGGTCGAAGTGCGGAAGCTCGGCCTCGACGCCCTCGCGAATCTTGACGATCGTGAAGTCCGGCGTGGACTGCAGCACGGTACCGCTGATGAGGTCACCGATGCGGCCGGAGAACTCCTCGTAGATCTGCTCGCGGGCGGAGTTGCGCACGATGGCGTTGATCTCGGCCTTGGCGTGCTGGGCGGCGATGCGGCTCGTGTTCTTGGGGGTGACGTCGATCTCCTCGAACTCGGTGAAGTTGCCCTCCTCGTCCATGGAATCGTCGATCGGCTCCAGGCGGTAGACGTAGATCTTGCCGGTGGTGCGGTCGATGGTCACCTTTGCGCCCCACTCAAGATGCAGGATCTCGGCATAGCTCTTGGCGAGCGACTGCTCCAGGCGGTCGATCAGGTAGAGCTGGTCGATGTGCTTCTCCTGGCAAAGCTCCATCAGGGCGGACATCATGTCGGATGCTGCCATCTTACTTTCCTTCCTTCGCGGGCTTGAAGTCGTAGGTGGGCTTCAACTTGCACTTTTTAACATCAGAGAAATCGAGGGTAACGGACTCGCCGTCCTCGAGCTCGAGGGTCACGTTCGTCTCGGTGGCGGCGGCAATCTTGCCGGCGTACTTGCGACGGCCCTCGGTGGCGGTGGAGGTAAGCTCACAGTTCTCGCCCACAAAGCGGGCAAAGTCACTCGGGCGGCGCAGCGGGCGCGCCATACCCGGGCTCGACACCTCGAGCGTATAGCTCGAAGAGATGGGATCGAGCTCCTCGATTACGTCGCCGACCCACTTGGTGTTGGCCGTGACGTCGTTGAGCGACAGGCTCTGACCCTCGGCACCCTCGATACGTACACGCACGCAGGGGGCCTTGGTGGCGCCCACGAGCTCAACGTCGACGATGTCGACATCGTGCTGGGGAGCGACGGCCTCGAGCGCGTCGATGATCGCCTGCTCGGTCTTGGTCTTGACCATTGCGGCACCTCCATCCATACAAAAAAGAAGCGGGGCCGAAACCCCACTTCTTTCAATTACAACTTCATTTGCAAGCAAACTATACCAATAGCTGCGGAAACGCGCAAGCACAGTACGAATCTGCAGGTCAGCGTGCGCACAGCTTCTCCACAAGAATGGGACAATTGACCGAGGAACCCCATGCGGCGCGCCCTCAACAGTCCCAAAACGGGCCATGCGTCCCAGCGTGCCGACCGAATCGGGCCCTATGGGCATTCCATCCCTGGGCGCACATCGGCCAGACTAGAGCCGAGAGGCATTCTGTAGCGAGAAAGCCTGCCGCACGCATTGACCGCACAACCTTCCAGCATCTCTACGGCAAGGAGGATCCATGGAACGCCTAGGCACCCTCTGCGCGACCGCGCTCGTCGTCGCTGCCTGCTCGTTCGCTCTGACGGGCTGCAACAACATCGATGGCAAAACCGGAACATGCGAACCGGATCGTGGCAGCACCAAAGCCATCGAGAAAACCGAACCCCCGGTAAGCTTCGACAAAATAGACGAAGACATCTACGATCCCCAGGGCCTAGGTCCCGACCCCCAAGAACAGTTCCCCATCGACCTTGAGGCAGACGAAAACGTCCATGTTACCTGCGTGGGCAAGGACACCGACGGCTACGGAGACGCCGCGCTCGTCTTTACGGTGACCAACAATACCGGTGTCGACATGATGTTTGGCGACGCGGACTCCTATGCCTACGTCAGCGGTAAGGTCTGCGACGTGCGCATGCGCCAGCAGGTCGCAGCGGGCGAGGAAACGCGCGCCATGCTCACCTTTGTGGGCACCTTCGACGACCCCGACTTTGATGTGAACAACGACCTCAACGACATCTACCTCAACATTTGGATGTTCGAAGAGGCAACGGGCAACGTTTACTTTAGGGACCTAGTACACATCCCGTAGAAGACGGTGCGACGCACTGACTAAGCAGGGCATACAACACAAAACGAGGGACGACCCAACCGGACCGTCCCTCGTTTATTGCATGCCAGCTTTACACGCAGCGCTTACTTGACCACCAGGTTGACCAGCTTGCCGGGCACGCAGATGGCCTTGACGACCGTCTTGCCCTCGAGCCACTTGGCGACGGCGGCCTCGGCGGCAGCCTGCATATCCTCATTGGAGGCATCGCGGGCAACGTCGACGCGGCCGCGGACTTTGCCGAGCACCTGGACCACGATCTGCACCGTGTCCTCAACGGACTCGGCCAGGTCGAACTCGGGCCAGGCGGCGGTGTAGGCGTTGCCCTCGCAGCCGAGTGCCTCGTGCCACAGCTCGTCGGCCCAGAACGGACAGATGGGGGCAAGGACGCTCACGATATCCTTAGCCACGCCGTAGCACAGCGCCTTGTCGCGGGCGGTACCCTCGGTGGCGTTGAGGTAGGCGCTCGCCGCGTTGACGAGTTCCATGACGGCCGAGATGGCGGTGTTGAACTGGCCGCGATCGAAGTCCTCGGTGCACTTGGCGATGGTGCGGTGACGCTCGCGATAGAGTTTCATCGCAACCTCATCGAGCGCGGACTTGTCGAAGGCCACGTTGGCGTCGCCGGACTGGACGAGCTGCCAAACGATACGCCAGGCGCGCTTGATGAAGCGGTTGGCGCCCTCAACGGCCTTGGGATCCCAGTCGAAGTCCTTCTCGGGCGGGGCGATAAACAGGATCGCCAGACGCATGGTGTCGGCGCCGTAGGGCTCGATGACCGAGCTCGGAGGCACGACATTGCCCTTGGACTTGGACATGGTATCGCCGTTCTCGTCCTTGACCATGCCCTGGCACAGCAGGTTGGTGAAGGGCTCGTCCACGCTCAGCAGGCCCAGGTCGCGCAGAGCCTTGGTAAAGAAGCGGCTGTAGAGCAGGTGCAGGATGGCGTGCTCGATGCCGCCGATGTAGTTATCGACGGGCATCCAACGGTCGGCGGCCTCGCGGGAAAAGGGCAGCTCGGTGTTGTGCGGATCGGTATAGCGAAGGTAATACCAGCTGGAGCAGGTGAAGGTGTCCATGGTATCGGTCTCGCGCTTGGCCGGGCGGCCGCAGACCGGGCAGGTGGTCTCATAGAAGTCCTTGCACTCGGCGAGGGTCTCGCCGGCGCCCAGGTCCAGGTTCTCGGGCAGCGTCACCGGCAGCTGATCCTCGGGCACGGGCACGATGCCGCAGTGCTCGCAGTGGATGGCCGGGATGGGGTTGCCCCAATAGCGCTGGCGGCTGATGAGCCAGTCGCGCAGGCGGAACTCGACCTTGCGACGGCCGCAGCCCATGGCCTCGAGGTCGGCCACGATCGCAGCCTCGCCCTCGGAGTGCTTGCCGCCGCGCATGCCGGTGTACTTGCCGGACTGGACGAGCGTGCCCTCGGCAGCGTGGGCGCATTCCCAGTCGACAGTCTCGGCATGGAAGGTATCGATGGTCTCGCCGCTGGCCTCGACGGCAGCGCGATCGTCATCGTCCAGGATGATCGGCACGATCGGCAGGTCGTACTTGCGGGCAAACTCAAAGTCGCGCTGGTCGCCGCAGGGAACGGCCATGACGGCGCCGGTGCCGTAATCGGCCACGACGTAGTCGGCAACCCACACGGGGACCTTTTCGCCGTTAACGGGGTTCACCACGTAGCGGCCGGTAAAGGCACCGTGCTTCTCGAGAGTGCCCTGGGCACGCTCGACGGCAGAGATATGCTTGGAGTCCTCGACGATCTTGGTCACGGCCTCCTCGTACTCCGTGCCCTCGACGAGCTCGTGCAGACGGGCGTACTCGGGAGCCAGGACAAAGAAGGAGACGCCAAAAAGGGTATCGGCGCGCGTGGTGAAGACGGTGATCTTACCCTCGTCGCCCTCGATGGGCTCGCCGTCCTTGTCGCACAGGGTAAAGTCGACCTCGGCGCCCTCGGAGCGACCGATCCAGTTGGCCTGCATCTGCTTGACGCGCTCGGGCCAGCCGGGGAGCTTCTCCAGGTCGTCGAGCAGCTCCTGAGAGTACTCGGTAATCTTGTAGTACCACTGCTCCAGGTCGCGCTTCTCGGGCTCGGTGCCGCAGCGCCAGCACTTGCCCTCGGTAACCTGCTCGTTGGCCAGAACGGTCTTGCAGGTGGGGCACCAGTTAACCGGATTCTTCTTACGATAGACCAGGCCCTTTTCCCACATCTTCTCAAAGATCCACTGGCCCCAGCGATAGTAGTCGGGGCTGCAGGTCTTAACGGTGCGATCCAGGTCGTAGGAGAAGCCCATGCGCCTCATCGTGGCGAGCGCCTGGTCCATGTTCTTATACGTCCAGGCGGCAGCCTGCGTGTTGTGCTTGATGGCGGCATTCTCGGCAGGCAGGCCAAAGGCGTCAAATCCGATGGGGTGCAGCACGTCGTAGCCGCGCATGCGGGCCTGACGGGCCATGGCATCGCCGATAGTGTAGTTGCGCGCGTGGCCCATGTGCAGGTCGCCCGACGGATACGGGAACATCTCGAGCACATACTTCTTGGGCTTGGTGGCGTCGGTGTCGACGGCAAAGAGGTTGGAGTCCTCCCAGGCCTTCATCCACTTGGACTCAATGGCCTGCGCGTCGTAGGCAGGGATCTCATCCTTATGATCTGTGCAATCGCACATATCAGCTCCTTTAATCTTAGCTGGGGTCGGTCGGCTTAGCTTTGTTCGCTACTGCGGACAGTCCTGCGCAAGACGAAGAGCACATTAAGTGCTCTTCTTTGCGTGCGGAACTTGTAGCGAACAAAGCTAAGCCGACCGACCCTAAGGTTAACTTGACTGATGATAGCAAATACGACAAGCGAGATGCCTGCAACTTACAGGCATCTCGCTTTATCTAAATAACGTGGTTGTGAATCAACCTTTGTCTGAAACTCGTTCTAGCACGAACGGGTTTTCCAGGTGCCGCAGATTGCCGTGAAAGAGGAGCGACGCGTACTTTGGTACGCGAGCGACGGTTTGAACGGCAAGGTGCGGTGCTTGGGAAAGCCGCTTATCGATAGGAAACGCTCTGCTGGGAATCCTTGACGACTACGTCGTGGGCGCCACCTTCGACGATCGAGGTCGAGCTGACCAGCGTTAGGCGTGCCTTTTCCTGGAGCTCGGGGATCGAGAGGGCGCCGCAGTTGCACATCGTTGACTTGACCTTGTAGAGCGTGCCGCCCACGCCGTCCTTGAGGGAACCGGCGTAGGGAACGTAGGAGTCGACGCCCTCGACGAAGCTGAGCTTCGCAGCGCCGCCCAGGTCGTAGCGCTGCCAGTTGCGGGCACGGTTGGAGCCTTCGCCCCAGTACTCCTTCATATACTGGCCATTGATACGCACCTTGTTCGTGGGGCTCTCGTCAAAGCGGGCAAAGTAGCGGCCCAGCATCATAAAGTCGGCACCCATGGCCAGGGCGAGCGTCATGTGGTAGTCGTAGACGATACCGCCGTCGGAGCACACGGGCACGTAGACACCGGTCTCCTCGTAGTACTCGTCGCGAGCGCGGCAGACGTCGATCAGCGCGGTAGCCTGGCCACGGCCGATGCCCTTGGTCTCACGGGTGATGCAGATGGAGCCGCCGCCGATACCGACCTTGATGAAGTCGGCACCGCAGTCGGCCAGGAAGCGGAAGCCCTCGGCGTCGACGACGTTACCGGCACCGACCTTGACGTCCTCGCCGTAGTTGGCGCGGATCCACTCGATGGTGCGCTTCTGCCACTCGCTGAAGCCCTCGGAAGAGTCGATGCACAGGACGTCGGCACCGGCCTCGATAAGCAACGGCACGCGCTCGGCATAGTCGCGGGTGTTGATACCGGCGCCGACCATGTAGCGCTTGTCGCCGTCGAGCAGCTCGTTGGGGTTGGTCTTGTGGCTGTCGTAGTCCTTACGGAAAACGATGCCCATCAGGTGATCGTTATCGTCGACGATGGGCAGGGCGTTGAGCTTGTTGTCCCAGATGACGTCGTTGGCAACCTTGAGGCTGATGTTCTTGTCGCCCACGATGAGCTGCTCACGCGGGGTCATGAACTCAGAGACCTTCGTCTGGTGGTCATCGCGACTGGGGCGATAGTCACGGCTGGTGACGATGCCCAGGAGCTTACCCTTGGGAGTGCCGTCGTCGGTGACCGGCATGGTGGAGTGACCGGTCTTCTCCTTGAGGGCGATGACCTGCTCCATAGTCATGTCGGGGGTCAGCGTGGAATCGGACTGAACGAAGCCGGCCTTGTGATCCTTGACGGCCTTGACCATGGCGGCCTCGGACTCGGCGCTCTGGGAACCG
This sequence comes from uncultured Collinsella sp., assembly GCA_937926755.1. Taxonomy (GTDB): domain Bacteria; phylum Actinomycetota; class Coriobacteriia; order Coriobacteriales; family Coriobacteriaceae; genus Collinsella. The sequence goes on along the minus strand of CALBBA010000074.1, from coordinate 9,963 downwards.
TAGATGAAGGACAGGCCGCCCTCGGTAGCGAGCGCGACACCCATGTCGACGCCCGAGACGGACTGCATGATGGCGGAAACCATGGGGATGTTCAGGGTGATTGCCGGCTTCTCACCGCGCTTGAAGCGGGTTAGCGGCGTCTTGAGAGAGACGTTGTTGGGGATGCACTGCGAGGACGAGTAACCAGGAACCAGCAGATACTCCGAAAACGTGTGGGACTCACCGGGAAAGAACGTAGCCATGTTTCTCCTTTTTCCATGCGACCGGTCGGCTGCAGGCCTCGTAGGACCCAGCCCAACCTTGGGCGCCCAATACTGGGGAAGTATCTTAACGCACTTTGACTGCTACAATGCATGATTTAAGAAGAGCACACGAGGGCTTGACGCAGGCGTTGCGTTTGCCCAGCAAACACTTTAGCGGGGAGACGTGGAGCGTATGAAGTACAAGACGACGGCAAAGCTGGTCATTCAAGCGTGCGACAAGGATCTGCCGGGCGTGTTTGGTCACGGCTGCGTCTTGCTGCTGCAGGGTATTGCCCGCGAGCACTCGCTGAACCGCGCCGCCAAGAGCATGGGCATGGCGTATTCCAAAGCGTGGCGCATTGTGAACGAAGCCGAAGGCCAGCTGGGCTGCAAGCTCATAGAGCGCGACGGCGCCCGCGGATCCACCCTCACCCCCGCCGGAGAGCGCGCCATAGCGGTCTACGAGAAGCTGCAGGCCGACATAAACAAGGTCATTGCCACCAAAGCCGACGCCCTCATCGCCAGCATCAAAGAATAGCCAATTTGGGACGGGGCTTTTTAGCTACGCAACCCCCTCTCTAAGTTGCGGTGAAATAGGGACTGTTTATGCCGATAAAGCCGTAAATCAATCCATATTTCACCGCAACTTATGGAGTCGAGGATGATTTAGCTAGTTGCGGAGGGCGTTATCTAGGGCGGACGCTACGACCAGGGGGTTGTCGGTGCCGGCGAAGAGGCGGATGGTGCTCCCCTGCTTGCCGCGCGTGGCCGAGAGGCGCGTCGTTGCGCCGCCGGCGGGCGATGTACGAAACTCCCCCGGCAAAGCATCGAAGAAATCACCCGCACTGCGCTCGATAAGGTCAAACTCAACTGCCGGGCCAAAGCCGTGCTCGAGGATTCCTGTCGCAACCGCATGGTCGGGATGCGAGCTCAGTCCGGGATAGCGCACGTTGCACACCATCTCGTTGGCGGCCAGATACTCGGCCAGCGCACGGGCGCGGTCGAAATGCGCCTGCATACGGACGTCGAGCGAGTCCAGTCCCCGCTCCAGCACACCGGCCTCGTCAGCAGTCAATTCAAACTTGGCCAAGCCACAGCCCTCAAGCAGGGTATGCGCGCACTCGGCCGCGGCATCCACACGATGGCGCTTGAGCTGCGAGCGCGCGACCGATACGGCAACCAACTTGCGCGGAGCATCACCGGCGCATACGCGATCGAGCGCCTCGAGCGACAGCGCAGAACCCAGCCGCAGCGAATCGCAGCCAAAAGCTGACGCCACGGTGTTGTCCACAACCAGCAGCGCATGGGCCTCACGCGCCGCCCGACCCAGCGCACGAAGATCGGGCACGCGCAGTCCAAACCCGCCAATGGAGTTGACGAACCACCACAGGTGCGGCCCCTCGGCATCAAACGAAGCATCAAAGCCATCGGACGCAGCAGCAAACGCCGCAACCGACGACTCCTCCACCATAGCCACGTCGCAGCCATCAAAGCCGCGCGCAAACGCATCGGCAAAGTCATCCGCAAAGGCCACTAGGCGGTCACCGGGACGCACAATCCCCAGCTGCGACAGCGCTGCCGGCACATGCGGGGCCGCAAGCAACCGCGCCTCACGCGCGCCGGCCCTCAAAGCCCAGGCCTCTTCTAGCTGCTGTACGCCCATACGGCACCGTCCCTTCAAAACAAAAACCCACGATGCGGGTGTTCCCCGCATCGTGGGCAACGGCTGCAGTATAGCGCCGATATGCGACGAATCGCTTAGATGTTGAGCGTGTGATAGTTCACGCTCGTGCCCGGAGCGTCAACGGTCACGCCATAGGCCTCGGGATAGATGCGCGTCGAAAACACGAGCGCGCCATCATTCACGAACACCTCGACCGACGAGACATCGCCAACAATGCGCACGTTACGAACCTCGTCGACGGGCTCCCAACGCACGGTACGACCGCAGCCGGCAGAAGCGCGACCCTCATCGGTAAATCGCATCTCAAAGCGCGAGGGCAGTTCGCCCTCGGCGGGCACAAACTCCAGCTTCAGCTCGTCATCAACGGTCGCGGTAAACGCGCCATCGACACCGTCAACAACAACGTCAAAGCAGGTATCGTCGGCAACCTCCAACGAGCCCTGCCCCACACGCACCGAGGCATAATGGCGCTCGATCTCGCGAGCCGGCTGCTGCAGCACCACGCCGCCGGCGCCGGCTGTAAGCTCACGCGGCACCGTCATGCAGTGCTGCCAGCCACACGCCACGGTGGGCGCGTTGCCATAGGTCGGCTCATCGGGCATGCCCATCCAGCCGATCAGAATGTGGCGACCATCCTCGGACGTAAACTCCTGCGGCGCATAGAAGTCAAAACCGGCATCCCACAGGCGGAACTCGCCCAGCTCATAAGCGTCCTTGCCACCAGTGATGTCGCCCGATACAGGCATGTAGCCAGCGGCATACACATTGCCGCGGTCCCAACGACCGCCCTCAAGACCCTGGGGCGAGAAGGACAGCCACTTCGCCGGTACACCGCCATCCGACTCAAGCTCAAGGTATCCCGGGCACTCCCACATAAAGCCAAAGCGCTCGGGCGTGGAAACGCGGCTTTCGAGCTCCCAGCTCAGCATATCGGCCGAGCCATACACCAAGATCTCGCCCACATCGCGCCCGGCACCTTCGCCGTGCATCGCACAAAAACGGCTTTCGACATGCGGCCCGTCCACGCGACGACGCGCGCCCAGCACCATGTGATAACGCCCGTCCACGTCACGCCACACCTTGGGGTCGCGCACATGGCAGGTCAAATCCTCGGGATAATCCTCGGAAGTCAGCACCACACGCTTGGCGCCGAACGCCTGGCCGTCGGTGCTCTCCACATAGACGGTATCGGCTCGTCGACCGGTATTGACGTAATCGTACGTGCCGTCCGCATCGGAAAGCTTAACGTTGCCTGTGTACAGTACGCGGATGCGGCCGTCCTCGGCAAGCGCGGAGCCAGAATACACGCCATGGCAGTCGAACGGCTCGTCGGGAAGCAGCGGCGCACCAACATATTCCCAGTTCATAAAGTCGCGGCTTGTGGCATGGCCCCACATCTTTACGCCGCCGTTCACATCAAACGGGGCATACTGGAAGTACGCGTGAAACACGCCACCCACCTGGCAGAGACCGTTGGGGTCATTGAGCCAACCCGCCGGCGGCATAATATGGAAGTGTTGGCCATACGCGCCATGACCACACTCAGAGGCGGCAGCATCAACCGCGGCAACCAACTTTGCAAGGTCGCGACCAAGTGCATTAGACATATCAAAGTCCTAACGGATCGAAAGTAACAAGGCACCAGAGATCGGCACCAGATACGGGAAACGCCCGCGAGCATACAACCCGCGGGCATCCCCTCAATCAAAGTCTCCTACGCCTGCTCGGAAGCCTTGGGCTCGTCCTTGTACAGGACAAACGAGATAGCAAAGGAAACCAGCGCGGCGACCGCAAACATGATCGCGTACTGCACGGGCTGGGCCAGGCACAGCAGGATACCGAAGATACCCGTAACGCCCGTGCCGGAGGCAGCCAGCGAGGTGAGCGCACAGACCAGGGCACCGCAACCGCCGCCGATGCAGCCGGCGATGAAAGGCTTAAAGAAGCGCAGGTTCACACCAAAGATGGCGGGCTCGGTAATGCCCATGAAGGCGGACAGAGCCGAAGGAAGCGCCAGGCCCTTGATCTTGGCATCGCGAGTCTTAAAGGCAACGGCGAGCGCGGCGCCACCCTGGGCGATGTTGGCAGCGCTGGCGATGGGCAGCCAGTAGGTCACGCCGTACTGGGCGAGCTGGCCCAGGTCGATGGCGGTGTACATCTGGTGGATACCGGTAACGACCGTGGGAGCATAGAACAGGCCGACGATAAAGGAACCGATGCCGAAGGGCAGGGTCAGCAGGGTCTGGATCAGACCGAGGATGGCGTTCTCGGCCCAGACAAAGATGGGGCCGACGGCAACGAGCGTCACGAGCACGGTCACGAACACCGAGACAAGCGGGGTCACAAAGAGATCGAACATCTCGGGGACAACCTTGTGGAGACGCTTCTCGAGGAAGGCGAGAATGGCACAGGCGATGACGATGGGGATCACATGACCCTGATAGCCGACCCACTCAAAGCTGTACACGCCGGGGATGACGTTGACCATGGTCTGCACGCCCTCGGAGGCAACCGTATAGGCGCTCTGCAGCGAGGAGTTGATGAATGCACCACCGACGACGGCGCCCAGGTACGGGTTGGCGCCAAAGGCCTTAGCCGCGGAGTAACCGATCAGGATCTGCAGAATGCCAAAGGACGTGCCCGAGACCAGGTCGGCAATCTTATAAATAAAGTTATTGGTGTCGAGCGCGATAAAGCCGTTGGAGGCCATAAAGTTGAGGGCGCTCATAATGCCCAGCAGCAGGCCCGAAGCCACGATGGCGGGGATGATGGGGACAAAGACGTCGCCGAGCACCTTAATGGCACGCATAAAGATGTTCTGCTGCTGCGCCGCTGCCTCCTTGACCTCGGCCTTGGTGGCAGCCTCGACGCCGCTGAGCGCAATGAACTCGTCGTAGACCTTGTTGACGGTGCCAGTGCCAAAAATAATCTGGAGCTGGCCCTGGGCCTCAAAGACGCCCTTGGCGCCGTCGATATTCTCGAGGGCCTCCTTGTCGACCTTGGCGTTATCGGCAATCACAAGGCGCAGACGCGTGGCGCAGTGTGCGGCCGAAACAACGTTGTCGGCGCCACCGACGTTGTCGAGCACCTCTTGGGCTGATTTGCGGTAGTCCATGACTTCCCTTTCCTCCAACGGGCGCATCTGCACCCGGCCATCTTTGACACTTACACTGTAATCGTTTTCAGTCTCATATGTCTGTAATCGTTTTCACAGTAGGGTGAACGGTAGAAATAAGCCGGCGAATGGTAGTTTTATGGCAAAAACAGGGGCCTCAGAGGCCGGCAGACATGCCCAAAGCCTAGACATTCATCAGCTGATGTCCGAGCTTGAGCGTCTTGAGGCCGCTCTCCCCCTCCACGCCATCGAGCGTGTCGAGCAGCATGCTGGTGGCCTCGACGCCACTGGTCAGATACCCATAATGCACGGTGGGAATGCCGCCCGTCAGCGCGCGCAAAAACGCGTTGTCGCCAAAACCGCTCACGCGGTGTATGCCCTCGCCCATGCCGCGAACCTCATCGATGGCACGAAGCGCGCCCGCCGCCATGGTGTCGGTCGCGCAGGCGATAAACGAAACATCGGGAGCGACGGAGAGCAGCTCACGCGCCGCGCCATAGCCCGAGTCGAGTGTAAACGAGCCCAGGCGAATCAAGGCGGCACCGAGCGGGTTACCCGCGGCGCGCAGGCCGGCCTCAAAACCGCGACGGCGGTCGTAACCGGCGGCACGGTCTTCCTCGGTAACACCGATATAGGCAATCTTGCCATCTACCCGACCAGCGAGCGCCTGGCCCAGCTCAAAGGCAGCCTCGTAATCGTCGTGATAGACGCACGCCGCGCCCTCGACGTTTTGGCCGATCAGCACAATGGGCACACGGCACGACTCAATCGCCCGACGGTGCTCGTCGGTAACCACGGTCGCCACCAGCACAATGCCATCGACCGGATGGTTCTGGAACAGGTCGAGATACTCGAGCTCACGCTTGGCCACGTTGTCAGTATTCGCGAGCAGCATCTGGTAGCCTCGGCGACCGAGCACCTGGCCAATGCCGGCGGTAATGCGGCTCACGGATTCCGAGTTGATTTTAGGCACGATGACGCCGATGAGCTTGGTGGAGCCGGTGCGCAGCGCGCGAGCCTGGCTGGACCGCACGTATCCGGTCAGCTCAATCGCTTGCTTAATGCGCTCGGCCTTATCCGCCGAGATATATCCACCGTTGAGGTAGCGCGAGACGGCGGCGCTCGAAACGCCTGCCAGCTCGGCCACATCTTTCATCTTTACCACGAGCACCCCTGTCATTGAAATCGCTTTCACCATGATACCCGTGAAGACGGCCTGCGGACCAAATCGGCCCGCCCAGGTCAAGCAAACGTCAGCGAGCGCGCAGCTGCCGTGGCGAGGTGCCGCGAAAGAGGAGCGACGCGTACTTCATGTACGCGAGCGACGGTTTGAGCGGCAGATCGACCGGCAGATGCGTGCGCAGCGTCGAGCGGTCCGGCGTTTGTTAAAACGCCGGAACATAGTTACCCGTGGTATTCGCCGTTGTACTGGATTAACGTCAAGTCTTCCACGCCGTCAAGCGCGCGAATGGCGTCGGCATAGGGCATGTCAACGCCGTCCGAGAACACCTCGACGGCCATCTCGACCTTGTCGCCGCGCATGGTCTTAGACTTGACGGTAAACTTGGTGCGCCCAAATGCACGCACGATATCATCACCGGTAGTCTGGCCCGTGTAGTGGATGACCATCATGTACACACGCGCCTTGTCCTGGTGGCTCGCAAAGCCGGCGATCATCGCAACGACCACCACCGCCGTAAGCCCCACGAGCGCATACATGCCGGCGCCTGCCGTAATGCCCGTGGTAATGGCCCAAAACAGATACAACAGGTCGAGCGGATCCTTGACCGCCGTACGATAACGAACGATGGACAGAGCACCGACCATACCGAGCGAGATGACCACGTTCGTCGAGATCGCGAGCGTGACCATGCAGGTGAGCACGCACATGCCCACGAGCGTCACAGCAAAGCTTCGCGAGTACACCACGCCGGTAAAAAAGCGCTTGTACACGTAATAAATCAGGATGCCCATGGCGAGTGCCACGAGCAGCGACAGGCCGATCTTGGCAGGGTCGACCTGACCAAACGCCTCCAAGACGGAGTTCTTAAAAAAGTCCCTGGTGCTCATGGTCTAAATATCCCCTCGGTTCTCAAAATCCGATTCCCAGTAGTTAAAGCCGCGCAAGTAGGCGGTCTTTTCGTAACACAGGCAGTACTTGGAGACCGCCGTGAGCTCGGCCGCGCCCGGCGGCACCATATCGCGCACCAACTGCGGGCAAAACTCCGTAAACTTGACCTCCATCACCAGCTTGCCGGGCTCCAGGACCGGCAGCGCGGGCAGCGTCGCGTCAAAGATATCGAAGCTTCCCACCGCGGCACGAACGTTCATGTCAAACGTAATGCGCACGGTGCCCTCATCCATCACCCACGGCTCGCGCTCGTAGTCCACGATGGTCCGCGGGCGCATCATGTTGCAGATGCACTCGATGTAGAACTCACGGCAGAGTTGGTGGGGGCTCCGCAGCAAAAAGTCGTAGTCGCCGGCTAGGATCTGCTCAAACTCGTCGCGCGTGAGCGGCGCGTCCTCCTTGTAGATCCAGCTGCCGTACTTCTTTTTACGCTCGAGCTTAATCACCTTGTCGCTGCCGTTATAGATGCGCACGCGATACTTTTTGCGCATCAGGATACCGGCGTCTTTTTCCTCGTAGGCCGAGTTGCAGTAGTCGTCAAAGTACAGGCTGCGAATGGTGTAACCGCCCGCCCGCGCATGCTTGTCCAGTTTAAATACCGGCGCCATGCGACAGGCAAGCGCGGCGTGCTCGCCCTCGTTAATGAGATATTTGAGCTCGTGGCGGTAACGCTCCTGCGTGGTACGCACAGGCGGAGCCGCCAAGCGCTCAAGCAGCGCGCTAGCCCTCCTCATACGTGTCCTCCACGACCTTACCGCCGTCTTGCACGTAAAAACACTTCATGCCGTAGTGCTTGCCGTCGTCAGTCACATAGTAGTCAAACGCATCTTGCGTATAGCCGTCGGAGTTGGTGGCGCGCACACGCACAAAGTACTGGCCGGTGTCGGGCGCGTCGCACGTCACCTCGGGCAGCAGCACATCCTCGGCCTTAAAGACCACGTCGCTAATGGCGTAATCGCGCGCCAGCTCGACGGTATAGCGAATGTCGCGCGCCTTAAAGTCGTAGGACGCATCCCAGTTAATGCGCAGCTTACCGTTATCGATCTGCGGCACGCCGATGTAGAACGGCATGGGCTTTTTAAAACTCTCGCGAAAGCTCTTGTAGTTCTCCTCGATCTCGGAGGGAATCGCCGCGGCGATCTGCTCGTATTGGTCCTTGGTGACAGGCAGATTGTCGATATCGGGCGAAGCAAAGACCAGGGATTCAGTCACCTCGCGGTAGTGCTTGATCATCTTGGTCAGGCGAGTCTCGGTCAAATACGAGCGCAAGTCCTTGACGGCACGGTCGAGTTCGCTGCGGAACGACTTGCTGCGCAACGCGCGGTTAAACAGCACGTTACCCCAGTAGTTGCTTGCGCCGCGCTCCCAGCTCGCGTAGTCCGAAAACCCGGTAAGAGAAAGCTCCAGCTTACGCAGCATGCCGTCGTTATCCCAATCTAAAAAGTACCAGGTATTTGAGTTAAGCGGGCTGTACAGATAGCAGTTACGGTTCTGCGTATCGCAATTTCCCGTCAAGATCTGAAACGCCATCCAATAGACCAGGTTCTCGGTATCGAAGTAGGTGTCGAGCACATCGTCGATCTTTTGCGTATCGTCGTTGAGCGCATCGAGCATCTCGATGAGCTTGGTGTGGTCCGAGTCGCCCTTAATCTCGAGCATGCCCTCAAACGCCGTCTGGTTATAGTCGGGGTCATCGGCGAGCTTAATGGTGTCTTCGAAGCGATGGAAATCGAAGCTGTTCACCTTATACAGATGCCCGCTCTTATCCAGACCGTGGGCCTTAAGTGCCGTCTTGTTGAGCTGCTCGACCTGCGTAAACAGTCCGTAGTCCTCAAAGGTGTCGTTAGATTTTTCGGTCTGGTCGCACACCCATAAGTGCACAAACTGCGTGCGCAGGCCCATCATCTGGGGAATGCCACGAATCAGATCGTAGGCCATCTTGTTACGAAAGCGCATGCCCTCGCCCATATGCTTGTTAAGCGCAATCGCGCGCTGCTGACGCCACGTGCCCTTGCCCTTTTTGAGCTCCACCTTGTAGTTCTTTTGCGTATAGGTACTCGACGTCTGACCGCGCACTTGCACGGTAGCGTTGGGAGCCTCTTCACCATAACCGACCTCACCGGCAACGGGGCCCTTATCATCGCCAGGCTGCAGCAGGCCCATAACCTGATAGCGCGTCACGCCCATGTCGGCATAGTCGTAGACCGAGTAGGTATTGATCTCGGCCCAGCTATGATCGGTATTCTCGGAGCTGTTGCCGCGAGAGACCGTCAGGTACATGCATACGATACCCGAGTCGTCGTAGACCTCGTACAGCTCATCCTTGTCGCGAAGATGCTTGGTCTCGCTAGCTGCATCGGCCTTTTTAATCTTGCCCTGCTTCTTAGTCTTTTTTGTCGAGGATTCGTCCTGAGACGAACAGCCCGAAAGCAACAGCGCACCGGCAGCCGCCTCAAAAAGGCGACGGCGAGACATCATCCTATCGGTCATCAGGACCTCCCCAATGCTTTTGGTACAAGCGAACCACCGCGCGCTCAAACGCGCCATGCGGCTCGCCCTGCTGACGGCGTTCCTCATAGCGCTGCTCGGCACGGTCGAGCAAGCGACCCAGCTGTGTAAAACGACCCGTTTTGTCGGTCGCCACAATGGGCTGCTGGCTCAGAATACGATACGGCAAGTTGGCGGTATAGGTATCGAGCCGCACGAGCGCCACAACAAAAAACACCGCCGCGCCGAGCAAAAAGCCAAAGCCATAAAACTGCTGCGGAAAGAACAGCGAGACGATGGTCGC
>CALBBA010000073.1 GCA_937926755.1 uncultured Collinsella sp. | reverse complement strand
GGATCGTCGTGGGTGGAGCGGCGGCCGGGGCGTGCACCGTGGAGGATTTTCTGCTCGATAAGGTACCGCTGTTTAACTAGCCTGAGCAAATTGAGAAAATACTCAGTATAGTGAGTGAAATCACTCAGTGTACTGAGTATTTTGACTTGGGCGTTGGATGGGTGCTCGGTCACCGCGTGCGATGGTGAAAACCGGGCCAGGCCTTACCAGCGGATATGCATACAGGAGGGGCTTCCATTTTCCATGTCCCGCTCATATCGTCTGCCAGAAACCTGACGAATGACCTGTCCCCCTGTCATGCCCTTGTCACAAAATCTATTAACGGGACCGTCAAATTTCCTCCTGCATTTTCTGACGGTACCGCGGTTCCCGCATACGTTTTGGGACTGTTGAATATGAACAATAAGATATGTACCAGTAAAGTTCGATGCCAGCATTGATTGGAGCGCTCAATGTGCGAAATTGCGGTCATGTTTGATGAGGGTGAAATGGCTTTGATTCAGGTTCATGCGGACGCCGCAGGCGTGCCCTTTTCCGAGTTCGTGAGAAGGGCGGCACTCGAAAAAGTCGAGGACATGGCGGACATCGAGGCTTATGGCAAAGCCTTGGATGAGGATGACGACGCCCGCTACTCAATGGATGACGTCATGCGTATGGCTATGTGGAACAATTAGCCGTTCACGGTGCCAAACAGGCCGCACGCGGTGGGCGGCGGCATTGCCGAAAAATCGACCTCACCAGATGCGATTTACGGCCCGAAAAAGGGGTGCTGCTGGCATCCACACCAACCTTTGGCTAAACGTCCCGTAAATCGAATCCTGTTAAGCCGCCTACCTGCAGTTTTGTGAAATTTGATACCACCGGGTGAGAATCATGTCCGCGCGGGGCGATATATTAGGTAAAACACCCGCGAGGAAAGGAATAGCCATGAGCGACGCACAGGAAATCGTTCAACGACTCGAACGCGAGATGGCAGACCGAGCTGCCGCCGTTGAGAAGGTTGATGCTTTCAAGGCTCAGTTCAACCAAACCATCAAGGCCTTCATGGTCGCAGACAGTGCGGTCCGCACCCTTGACGACCATGACAGCGAGATCGACGCCCAGATTGCAACTGCCATCGACGAGCATCTTCGCGCCATCGACATGCTCTGCCACTTCGGCATCGACGGTGGTTTCGGTAAGAAGCATCCGATCAAGGAGTACTAGACCGCTGCATGGCCATGGAAGTAAAGTAGAAGAGGGTCGAAACGAAGCAGTTCCCGGACAATTGGCGTCCGGCCAGACACTTCGGCTCGGCCCTTTCTCGTGCGTTTTTCCAGAAAAGCTCTAGAACATTTCTAGATGCATTCCGAAATGATTGCGAATCGCTTTTGATGCGGTGCCTAACGGCACCTATGATCCGCTCGCGAAGCTCGCTGATTTATATATCTCTTTGTACATTTTCGACTACAACCAAAAACGGATTCGGCGTCCTTGCCGAATTGTAGGTGTTACAGCCAGATGTTCTTGTCCGCCCGGGGAGCGAAGCGACGCCGGCGCTGAGGGCTGACAGCTGGTACGCCTCGCGCTAAGGGCTTGCTTGTTTATAAGACTGCCCGCGAGGTCTGATTGGCTTGCGGGTTGAATTGTTAGGTGGTGGAGTATCCACAGATTTGGGCACAGTCGTGGACCCTCCCTAAATCTTCGAAACCAGCATGTAGCTGGGAAGACCTCACCCGCCCCTTGGCCTTTTGCTCGACGATCTCGCGGGTCTCCACATGGCTCCGCCATGTATCCGGACCATTCGTTTAACGCATCGGCCGTCCTCACCGATGCCCCTCTACATGACAGGGCCCAGGGTGGGGCACAAAGTCCGTCACGGCTGCACGCCTACCGCAGTCCTCCTTGCTTGACGTTGCGGCTACTCACCGCCAAACACACGCGTCGCCGCGTGGATATCCCACCGACTCCTGCTCTTCAGCTTTTAACCTACTTTCCTGCAGTATTGCAGCAGGACGAGCGCTCGGATCCTGGCACGCCGTCCCCGCCCTTATGGGCCGAGGCAGCGCAGGGGTCACAGGGAAGGCACTACCCTCGTCGAAGTCTCCTCGTGGAGACGGGACGGCAGACCTGTACAGCTCAGTCACCGATTATTCGAGCAAAACGCTACCTTTTTCGCAGGCCCTGGGGCCTGGCCGACCGGGAACGGCATATGTCACACGCCCGGTCGATATGAAAAAACCTCCCGGTGAGGAGGTTCCGTTTTTTCTCTTATCTACTTCTCCGTGTTGTCCTGACCTGCGGGTCTGGATAAAATGGAGTTGTCAGATGGCTTGTGGTTTAAGCGTCTGACGGTGTAGATGTTGAGTTGGTACCTCACTCTACGCGGTTCCACGGTGTTGGTACCACCGCTGGAACAACCTCGATGATAGCACGCCCGCCCGTCTTAACGGCGGGCGGGTTATCAAATTTTTAGCTATCTACCTGCGAAAACTTAATACATTGGTACTACGGTATGGCTCTTTGCGGTGCCGCCAATAGCTGACTATTAGTGAATCTGTAACTAATAACTCTTAATAGTTTGTAATTAGAGGAAATTCCGAACTATTAGCGCCAATAGTTCCACCGCTCTTCGCTGGAACTATTGGCAAAAAAGGCTAGCGGGCCGAGTCGCCGCGCGTGTAATCGCCACGATCGACAGTGCGATCGGACCGATAGTGAGGCGCGTCGCTACCGCCGTGCGCCTGGCCGGCAGCACGAACGCGGTCATCGTCGGCATCGGGAACGGCGCCGGCATAGCGGCTGCGAATCTCCCTTGCGTAACCGCGACGCGCAAGAAGCTCATCGCGAACCGCCGGATCTTCGAGCAGGTCCTCATCGCACTTCGGTGCGATGAATTTGGGGAATGAATTGTAGGCGACGCCCTTGCTCGCTTTCGCTTGTTCGACCCACGCCGAGTACGCCTTCTTAAGACGTTGAATGTAAATCTCACAGCGCTTCTCGTACGGCAATGCTCGCTCGGCTTCCAGCACGTTCTTTTCGAACGCCGCTTCAAGTTGTTTGACCGCGAAACGTCCGTCGAGTCGAGTCAGATTGAAAGTGCACTTCGGATTGCCGGCTTCTTTGATATCTAGATCTGTCGCATAGACTCGATTGTTCTTGATGAAAATGTCTACGCCCCACGATGCAAGTAGTTTTTTGAACTGCTCCATGTTCTTTACGCGACCTTCGTCAATTGCGATATGGATCAGCTCGCGCAGATTGTTTTTGTAACTGTATTCGTCGCGGTCGATGATTTCCTTTTCGATCTCGCGAGGTTGGCGCTCACGAATCTTCGAATTCTTCTTTCCCTTCTCAAGTTGGACGAGGTTCCATTTGTCATCGAGTTCACGAACCCATGAAGCGCGCTTGTATTTGCCTCGACGGCCACCGGTGTCGCAGCGTTTACCCGTCAGCAAATCGGTTCGATTTATCGCCATGTGGACGGCATAACGTTTGCCAGCTTTATCGCTTTCTTCATGCAACGCAAAGATAACTTGCTGATTTTGATAATGCTGGGCGACCCATTCTTTCGCGTACGACATGCATTTT
>CALBBA010000072.1 GCA_937926755.1 uncultured Collinsella sp. | reverse complement strand
ACGCCCTGACCGACCTCACCGACGTGCCGGAGCTCCTCACCCTCGGGGCTATGCCACAGTACGAGGCCAGGTGGTCGTGGTCTGGGAACCTCGCGATGTCGACCGATACCGCGAGCTGCGCCGCCGTCCTCGGCCCGATGCCGGGCACGGTGAGCAGGCACGCGTAGGTCTCGTCTGTTAGCGCTACTGTAAAAACAACCATTTTGACCAACGCTCAACAACCAATCATGCCAACGCAATCCCGCCATTTGCGCCAACGCATTTTCACCATTTCCACCAACGCCGGGGCTTACGCTTCGATCGACGAGCGAACGATGCTTTCGGGAGGAGCGGGCCGTGGCGGAGAAGAACCTGATCGGAGAGTTGGACATGTACAGGGAAGCGGGCATAAAGCCCAACTTCAGCGACATAGCGAAGCGCTACGGCAAGGACAGGCACACCGTGGCGTCGTACTGGAGGGCCGAGGGCGGGCGGCCCCACGACGGGCGCGGCGACAGGGCGGGCTCGTTCGACGCGCACATCGAGGAGGTGGCCGCCAAGGCGCAGCTGCCGGGAGTCACCAAGAAGGGCATCCACGAGTGGCTGCTGCACAGGTATCCCGGCGAGGACCTGGCCGGCTACAACGCCTTCACCCAGTTCATGCGCAAGAACGGCATCGCCGTCGGGGCCTCCGGCGGCCCGGAGCCGCACCCGCGCTTCGAGACGCCGCCCGGACTGCAGCTGCAGTTCGACTGGAAGGAGTCCGTCAAGATGGCGAACCGCGACGGCGAGCTGTTCGAGTTCAACGTGTTCGCGGCGACGCTGGGCCATTCCCGCAGGCACATATTCATCCGGTCGAGGACCAGGACGACCGACGACCTGGTCAGGTGCATGTACGCCACGATCGCGAGGCTCGGCGGCGTGCCGCGCGAGTGGGTCACGGACAACATGTCCGCCCTGGTGACGGTCAAGGGCGGCCGGCGCCTCAAGGTCCAGCGCGCGTACGAGTTCGCCAAGGCCGCCGGCTTCGAGCTGAAGCTGTGCCGCCCGCGCAGCCCCCAGACGAAGGGCAAGGTCGAGTCGTCGAACCGCTTCCTGTCGCGGCTCATGGCCTACCAGGGCGACTTCGACGGCTGGGACGACATCGACGAGATCGTCGCGCGGATCGAGGACGCCAGCAACTCCGAGCCCAACGAGACCACGGGGCTGCCTCCCTCCGCGCTGTTCATGGAGGAGAAGGACGCGCTGCTGCCCGTCGGCAACCTGCGCGCCCTCGAGGAGGCGATGGGCGACGTGGTGCGCGTGGCCAGGGTGCCGGCCACGATGCTGGTGAGCGCGCACGGCGAGCCCATGTCGGTGCCCAGGCGCTGCATCGGCAGGCCCGCCCGCATCGTCTGCATGCCCGGCGGCGCGATGGACTGCTACGTCGGCGGCGAGCTGGTGGCCACGCACGTGGCGGGCGGGCCGGCCTACGACCCGGCGCACTACGCCGAGGCCATGGCCGGCAAGCGGTGGTTCGGCGACGCCGCCGGCGACATCGAGGCGGCCGCCGCGGCCAACCTCGGCCTGCTCGACTCGATAGGGGGCTCGCTGTGAGCGCCGCCGTGCAGGCCAGCCCCCTCAACCGCCTGGCGGCCAACCTCGAGGAGCTGGGGCTCGAGGGCATGGCGTCGTCGGTGCCCGAGTACGTCAGGCTCGTCGCCGACGGGAGGAAGGGCCTGGTCGACGCCATGCTCGAGCTCACCGACGCCCAGATAGCCCTCAAGCGGCGCGCCGACGACGAGCGCCGCACGAGGATGGCCAACTTCCCCTACATAAAGACGCTGGCCGATTTCGACTGGGGCTTCCAGCCGAGCGTGCCGCGCGGGCTGGTCGAGCAGCTGGCCACGCTCGAGTTCATCGACCGCGGCGACAACGTCGTGCTCGTCGGCAGCCCGGGCGTCGGCAAGACCCACCTGTCGATAGCCATAGGCCACGAGGCGGTGATGGCCCGCAAGCAGGTGTACTTCGCCGACTGCTCGAGGCTGGTCGAGGACCTCAAGCGCGCCTCGGCGAAGGAGGCGCTGGCGCGCAGGATGCGGTTCTACGAGCACTGCAGCCTGCTGATAATAGACGAGCTCGGCTACCTCGACATCGGCAAGGAGGGCGCCGACCTGCTGTTCCAGCTGGTCAACAGGCGCTACGCGCTAGAGCGGTCGACCGTCGTCACGACCAACGTGCCGGTGGGCAGGTGGGGCGACGTGTTCGGCAGCAACGTCACGGCCTCGGCGGTGGCCGACAGGCTTTGCCACCATTGCGCGATGATCAAGATAACGGGACGGTCGTACCGCCTGAAGGACGTATCCATCGGCGGCGAGGACGGGAAGGAGGAGGGCGCCTAGACGCCGAAAGCGGCGCATCCGCGTTGGCGAATCCGGCGCATCCGCGTTGGCGCGATTGGCGAAAATACGTTGGTGAAAATGGTGAAAAGTATATTGACGCTAACATCGGTCTTGCTGAGGTTCGCCATGCCCTTCTTGAAGTTGAGGACCAGGTCTTCGGCGTTCATGCTGCCCCCATCATCGCGGTCTATGGGGTCAACGATATGGCACCGTGGGGACACATGTATGTCAATCCTGGTCTAACAGAGCCATAAATATTTATTTGCGGGCGGCCGGTTTCGGCCGCCCTTTTTAGACGCCCAGTCTGGGAGCAAACGATAGGAAAGCAATCAAACGAGAGGCTGTTCCAAAAAAATCCGGCGGTGCCGGATGCTTCGGGCAAAACCTTCCGCAAATTCAACCGATCTACAACTGTGACCATATGACTGTGCGCACATATTAGCATGGTCATATGGTCACCTATTTACAGCTGCGATTATGCTGCAATAACTCAATCGTTAGTGATTATTAAACAGCCAATCGAAGCCAGGCTTGCCCAGTGTTTGGCGCATCTGCCCCACCTTGATCTCCGTCTCCACGCCATCCTTGCCGAAGACGGCGCTCATGTTCCCAGCGGTCGGAATGACCGTTTTCACTTCGCCCGTAGTGAAGTCGAAACGTTGGCTGCTGACCTGGTTCTCAAGATGGATCTGGCCATCGAATCCAAAGACACTCTGGAGCATGGCTGCCTCCTTGCAAGAAACTGTCGCCCCCAGGATAACAGACGGGCGGGTCCGGCGCAGCATATAACGCTCGGTAATACATGACCATGTTAACGTAGTCATATGTTCACGTATTACAAGCTGGGACCTCATGGATTAGAGCTCGAGCCGCGCCCGTGCTCCTTGGCGTCTCGCGTCCGACCGTCATCAAATGGCTCACGCCGGGCTGGCGCGATGAGTGGGATGAGGTCGTGAGGCGGATGGACGCCGGCAACGTCACACCCATCCGCCTCACGGACGACGGGATCCCGTGGACGCCGGAGGCCGTGGCCGTCGGGGCGTCCGGCGGGAAAATCATCGGGGTCGATGCGTGGGGCATGGCGAAGGTTCTTACCGGAGCCTATGGTCCCGGCTCTCCCGGTCGTATTCCTACGATATCGCCCCTAAATCACCAATGTGTCAGACAAAGAATGAGGCAATGGCTATGATCACGCCTACGGCAGATGCAACGACTGCGCCT
>CALBBA010000071.1 GCA_937926755.1 uncultured Collinsella sp. | reverse complement strand
GGGGGGCTTCGAGCAGCAGCTTGCACAGGGCCACGGGTCGGCGCTCGCCGCCAGAGAGCACGTTGACCGGCATGTCGGAATCGGGCAGCTGCAGGGCGTCCATGGCCTGGCCGAGCTTGGAATCGATATCCCAGCCGTCGGCGGCGTCGATCTCGTCCTGGAGCTTTCCCATCTCGGCCATGAGGGCGTCCATGTCGCAATCCGGGTCGCACATCTCCTCGCCGATCTTGTTGAAGCGATCGACCTTGGCGATCATATCGCCAAACGCCATGCGCACGTTCTCGATGACGGTCTTGTCGTCGTCGAGCGGCGGCTCCTGCTGCAGGATGCCCACGGTGTAGCCGGGAGTGAGCCTGGCATCGCCGTTGGAGACCTCCTCGATACCGGCCATGATCTTGAGCAGGGTCGACTTGCCCATACCGTTGGGGCCCACGACGCCGATCTTGGCACCGGGATAGAAGCTCAGGGTCACGTCGTCAAGAATCACCTTGTCGCCATGGGCCTTACGAGCCTGATACATCTGGTAGATAAACTCCGCCATTTGCCTGTTTTATCCTTTCTACCTGCTGTTTCCCTATTCTTGTTTTCGTTTTAGTGGAAACGAAATGAGGCAACCAGCTCTGAAATTTAACGAAAAAGGGGCATGGTTGCCCACACCCCCTAATACTACCTGGGAAAAGTCCCCCGGAACACACTATGAACTGCGTACGCTAGTTTTCCGCAACCTTAACGAGCGGCTCGCTGCGATTTGCGCCACAACAGATACGAGTAGACGTAGACGGCTCCAACCGAACCAAACGCCAGAACCGCAATCACCGCGGCGACGACTTCACTCGAAAGCACGCTGCCTGCCACGCCCATCACAATCAGGCCAATACCTAGCACCATAACGCAGGCGCCGCCAAAACGCTGCGTACGGCGCCAGTTCTCGGGATCGGCAAGCGCCCAGGGCGTCTTGATACCGAGCGTATAGTTCTGCTTCACACGCGGCAAGTAGTTGCCTACGCCGATGAACAGCAAACCGACAACACCGGAAATCAGCACGTTAACCGAACCGACCGCCGGCACCACGCCCCAGACCGTAAGCTCTCCCAGCCAGCTTATGGCGCACATGAACAAGGTGAAGGCGATTACGAAGCCCTGGTAGAACTTGCCCGAGGTTCGATATGCCTCACCTTTGGGGTCGATGCGCGGCACCACGCAGAACATTGCGAGAAGCGCCAGAGGCAGCACGCCGAGCGCGGAGGCCATCCAGCTAGGACCCCAACCGTCGACAGCGCCGTTCGCGCCCCAGTGCGTGGGAATCTGCGCAGGCAAGCTCGGCATCACCATGAGGTGCGCTACGACATTGGCGACGCCCAGAGCGACCAGCGCAATCCACACGCGCGACGATACCCCCGTAGGGTGAATGCCCTTGTTCACGATATTCATCAATATCACCTTCCGTGTTTGTAAAGCCCAGAACCCAGCCAACCAAATCCTGCATGACGGTGGTGTTTAAGCTGTATACGATGTTTTGGCCATGGCGCTCGTCGGTCACCAACCCGGCGTTTTTGAGCGTCGCCAAGTGATGGCTCAGCGACGGCTTACTGATATCGAAATGCTCGGCAAGCTCCCCCGCCGTGCAATTGCCCTCGCGCAGCAATTCCAAAATGCGCCGTCGCGTTGGATCGGCAAGCGCCTTAAAACCCTCTCCCGGCATAAGACCTCCTCTCAGCACCCCTCATGACGCGCACACTATACTCGATATTTAGATGTTTGTCTAACTATCTAATACAGGAACATCTATAGAACATTCGTTCGTATTTAGCTACAATGGAAGTTGAAGCAGATGGGCCAGCTCCCTCTACCCGAGAAGGAGATGGACTATGAGTATTGACGATGTCCTGACGTTGTTATTGCTTGTAATCGCGGCTGTGGAGCTCGGCATCCACATTGGAGGTCGAATGAAATAGCCGCCCCCGCGTAATGCGAAGACGGCCACTTCTCACGCCATAAACGTGTTTCGGAGTTGGCCAACCCGCTGCAACGGGTGCCATCTGCTTCAATCTTATGCGAATCCCGATCCCATTTCAACAAGCCCAAGGGCTCAAATGGAATCGCAATAATACCTATAATGGCGATAGCTAAAACACGACCGACTCCCCATCGGAGGATATCTATGACCGAAACCACAGCCGCAGCCGCCATCGAGACACGCGACACCAAGCTCGAGATCATCATGGGCCGCGAGGCACTCGATAAGCTCGCCAACTCCACAGTGCTGGTGCTCGGCTGCGGTGGCGTGGGCTCCAATTGCTGCGAGGCACTCGCCCGCGGCGGCATCGGTCATTTCGTCATTCTGGATAAGGACATCATCGCGCCCAGCAATATCAATCGCCAGGCCATCGCCTTTCACAGCACCGTCGGCAAGCGCAAGGTTGACGTGATGGAGGCCATGATCCACGACATCAATCCCGCCGCCACCGTCATCAAGCGCACCGAATACTTGCTGAGCGACAACATCGATGATTTCTTCGCGAGCGTTTTGGAGCAGACGGACGGCAAACTTGACTACGTCATCGACGCCATCGACACCATCTCGGCCAAGCTCACCATTGCCAAATATGCTCAGGACCATGACATTCGTTTGGTTAGCTCCATGGGCGGGGCCAACAAGCTCCATCCCGAGTGCCTCCGCTTTGCCGACATTTTCGATACGGTACGTGACCCCATGAGCCGCATCATGCGCAAAGAATGTAAGAAGCGCGGAATCAAGAGCCTGCATGTACTGTTTAGCTGCGAGGAATCGGTTAAGACACAGCCCCGCGATCCTTCCAACATCCACGAGCGCACCGAGCTGGGAACCGCCAGCTTTATGCCGCCCATCATGGGTCAGATGATCGCCGGCGAGGTTATCCGCCAGATCAGCGGTCGCGGCATCGAGCGCGTGCGCGCCGATGGCCAGCGCCTAGACTAGCGGAGCGCGCCGAGATGGAGCCCCGATTATTTGATGCACATTGCCATCTTGATTTAATGGCTCACCCGGACGCTGTTGCCGATGAGGCAACGGCGCTGGGCTTGGGTCTATTTGATTGCGGCGTCGATCCACGCGACTTCGCTAACGCACATGGACGAACCCGTCGCCCTCCTACCGTCATCAAGGGCATCGGCCTCCATCCCTGGTGGCTCGCCGACGAGCGATGCGGCAACGCAGAAATTGACCTACTCTGCCAAATTGCCGCGCAAGAACGTTTTGTTGGCGAGGTCGGGCTCGACTTTTCCGCTCGTTTTGCCGGAAGTGAGCCGCTACAAATACAGGCATTTGACCGGCTCTGCGATACACTCGTGCAGTGCCCTCTTGCCGGGCGCGTGATATCAATTCACGCCGTTCGTTCAGCAGGAGCCGTACTGGACGTCCTCGAATCGCATGGACTACTCATCCCAAACTCCGACTCCCCCGTTATCATCTTCCACTGGTTTAGCGGCACTTCGGACGAACTCGTCCGCGCGCGTAATGCGGGCTGCTATTTTTCCGTCAACGAACGCATGCTAGCCACCAAGCGCGGTCGCGAATATGCCCGACAGATTCCACTCGACCGTCTACTGCTCGAGACCGATGCGCCAGCCGAACCAAACATAGAGACAAGCGCGCAGTCGCTCATCAAATCGCTCACAAGGACCTCGATGCGCATTGCCTCACTCAAAAACTGTGACGCAAAGCGCATCGAGTCGGCAGTTTTAGCAAATGCGCACTATGTTTTTGACCTTCGCTGCCTTCGCTAACCCCTAGTGGGCAAAAATGCTAAATATGAGTACTGTTACCGGAATGGATACATTACTCATATTTGGCATGTTTTGCACACGAGGTCCCGAGGAGGCGCCTGCACCTCCCCGGGACCGCTCGGCTATTCGACGATTGGTGCTCCGTGGCCCCAAGAACCTTCCATGCCGCACACGGTCGAGGCAAACCCGGCAGCAAAGTCGAGCGCGCGCTCGATGGCCTCGGCGCCATCTTCACCACGCTTGGCGGAATCGAGATAGCACATCAAAAACGAGGTAAGGAACGAGTCGCCCGCCCCCATGGTGTCCTTCATGTCCGTTACCGGTTTAGCCAGCTGGCGGTAATAACGCTCGCCGTCGTAAGCAATGCAGCCCTCGGCGCCCGCC
>CALBBA010000070.1 GCA_937926755.1 uncultured Collinsella sp. | reverse complement strand
AAGTCGCCGACCGGGCATTGCACGGACGGGGTCCCCTCGCCCCCCCCGGGGGAAGCCAACCCACCCGCCACGTCGTAGGTGCGATGCGTCGTCATCCCCCGCGACCAGGCGGGCTCAAAGGAGATGGTCCGGCCACGCAGCAAGTCCAGCATGTATACGATGTCATGCTCGGACAGCGGCAGCTGGCGCTCGGCGACAAAACCGCTGCGTGCAAAATCGTACGACGCCGAACGCGAACTTGTGATGTCGCTCAGATACACAACCGTTGCCACAACAAGGTCGAGTAGGCGCACCGAAACCTCGTCGAAGGCCTCGGGCGCATGGAGGAATGTAAGCTTTTTGCCGTACGAGAACGTGCCGCCGCGCACGTAAGCGGCGGCCATGCCGTCGATGTCCTTGACCACGTAGGAGACCGATCCACAGCGAATGCGGAACTCGAGCGCCCAGCTAAAGCGGTCGGCAAACAGCGGATTGTAGTACGGCACCAGCGAGGGCTCCAACACCGCCTTGGGGGCATCGGGGTCGACAGTGCCGGCGAGCTTGCGGCGCATGCCCGCCAACTCATCCATGCGCGCGTCCGAAAGATCGGAGAGCGCCTTCATGAGGCTCGGGCTCGTGGGGACGGGCGCCGGGAAGGGAAAGTTAGGGTTGACCGCTGGTGCGGCGGACGAGGGACGCGCGGCTTGCTTGGGCGCCGCCGTAAACGTGCGGACCGGCGTGCGCAGCCCCTCGACGGGCTCGGCGCCGCTGGCATCCAAATACGCCAGAGCCGTGGCAATAGCGTGCTTGCACATACCGGGGTAACGATAGGCGGCGGGGCAATCGCAGTCGTAGTCGATCACCTCGTGCTCGTCCATGTCGAGCGCCACGTGCGTCTTGTACAGGTCGCCGCGCGAACCGCGCACTGCACCCTCAAGCGTCACGTTTTTGGAGAAGCGCGAGCCGCTGTCCTCAATCGACAGCACGGCGCCGTTGAGCATGAGCGAACGCCCCTTCATAAAGGTGCCGCTCAGCGCCGCCTCTTTCCGGAGCGCCTGCACAAACGTCCCCTGCGCCATCACTTCCTCCAATCTCGCACCGGGTAGCTAATTTGGGACGGGGCTATTTTAGCTACCCCCATATGTCGGTTGAGATGTATTCCGACCCCGACTCATTCGCCGTCAGTCAAAGGGTAGCTAAAATAGCCCCGTCCCAAATTAGCTACCCCGGCAAAATCATTTTAGATAACCGTCACGCGGCCTTGGTTACCCACAATGGCCTTGGCCTCGGCCAGCAGCGGAATCGAGCGTGCGTTGACCTTGGCCGGCACCTCGGCACGCAGTACGCGCCCGTCCACCTGCTCGATAAAGATCTCCACGCGGTCGCCGCCCGGGTTGGCGGTAAGCACCGTGGCAAGACGCGCCATATTGCCCTGGCTAAAGCGGCTGTTGGGCACCATGACCTCAAACACCTTGGGCTTGTTGTTCTCCTCGTTAAGCTCAAGCGGCACGATCTCCTG
Organism: uncultured Collinsella sp.; assembly: GCA_937926755.1. GTDB lineage: Bacteria > Actinomycetota > Coriobacteriia > Coriobacteriales > Coriobacteriaceae > Collinsella. Next base: position 4,607 of record CALBBA010000070.1, on the reverse strand, counting down.
CGCGATGATCTGGTCGCCGCGGTCCGAACGCTCGAGCTTGCCCTTAATGCGCACAAACGCATCGGACAGCTGCGCACCGGTCTCGGGATCGACCTCGCCGTACAGGTACCCCTCGGCCTCCTTGTAGGTCTTGGGGAACACCACGACCGTGGCCTCGCCTTCCATGTCCTCGAGCTGCACGATGCCCATGGGGTCGCCGTTTTTGGTCACGCGCTTGGACACGCTCGAGACCATGCCGGCCCACCACAGCGCCTTGCCCTCGGGAATCTCCTGGTTGATGGTACCGCCCGTGGGGTTTTGCACCTCGTAGCCGGTATCGATCTGCGAGAACGAGAAGTCGCGTGCCTTGGCTAGCGCATACTCAAACGGGCGCAGCGGGTGGTCCGAGACATAGATGCCCAGAACCTCCTTCTCCTGGCTTAGCTTAAGGTGGCGGTCCCACTCCTGGCCATCCGGATCGGGCACGCTCACCTCAAAGCCCGAGCCCTCAACGTCGCCAAACATATCGAAGAACGACGTCTGGCCGCTCGCGCGATCTTTCTGGCGCTTTACCGCGGCATCGATGATGTTCTCGGGGTTGTTCTTATCCACAAAGTGCATCATCTGGCGACGCGGATACCCCGTGGAGTCGAAGGCACCTGCCTTGATGAGCGACTCAATCACGCGACGGTTTGCCTGGCTCGAGTCCACGCGCTCGACAAAGTCGTGCAGCGTCTTAAACGGACCGCCCGCCTCGCGCTCGGCGATAATCGCCTGCGCCACGCCGGTGCCCACGCCGCGGATGCCGGCCAGACCAAAGCGCACGCCTTCCTTGGTAGCCGTGAACTCGGTACCGGACTCGTTGACATCTGGCGAAAGCACGGGGATGCCGTCGTGGCGGCACGCCGAGACGTAGTGCACGATCTTGTCGGTCTTGCCCGTATAGGACGTCAGAACGGCCGCCATGTACTCGTGCGGATAATGCGCCTTGAGCCACGCCGTCTGCATAACCAGGATGGCGTAGCCGGCGGAGTGCGACTTGTTAAAGGCGTAGGACGCGAACTCGAGAACATCGTCCCAAATCTTCTGGGCGACCTCGCGCGTGTAGTTGTTCTTGATAGCGCCGTTCATCCAGTGGTCGTAGGTGGTCTCGTCCGAGCCATCCTCCCAGTGGAGCACCGTTGACGTGAGCAGTTTGATCTTCTTTTTAGCCACGGGCTTACGGATACGCGAGTCCGATTCGCCCTTGGAGAAGCCGCACATCTCGACGGAGATGAGCATAACCTGCTCCTGGTAGACCATGGTGCCGTAGGTTTCGCCCAGGATGTCGTCCAGGCGGTCGTCGTAGGAGACCGCCGGCTCCTTACCATTCATACGGTTGATGTAGGACGAGACCATGCCGGCGCCCAACGGGCCCGGGCGGTACAGGGCGATCAATGCCACGACGTGCTTGTACTCGGTGGGCTTCATGTTCTTGATCGTGGCCGTCATGCCGGCGGACTCGACCTGGAATACGCCGGCGGTGTGACCGGAGCCCATGAGCTTAAAGATCTCGGGGTCGTCAAAGGGAATCTCTTCCTCTTTGATGTCGATGCCGAAGTTCTTTTTGATGTTTGCCTTAGCCTTGGAGATAACCGTCAGCGTGCGCAGGCCCAAGAAGTCCATCTTGAGCAGGCCCATGTCGGCAACGGTATGGCCCTCGTACTGGGTAATCTCGACGCCGCCCTTGGTGTCGAGCTTGGTGGGCACGTGCTCGTTGACGGGGTCGCGGCAGATCAGAACGGCGCACGCGTGCACGCCCTCGCCACGGGTGAGGCCCTCAATCGAGAGCGCCGTGTCGATGATGCGGCGGGCGTCGTCGTCCTTTTTATAGGCCTCGGCAAAGTCGGGGTTAAACAGATCCTCTTTGCCGGGTTGTTTTTCGAGTACTTGCTTGAGCTTGACCTTGGGGTCGCTCGAGACCATCTTGGACAGGCGCTGGCCCATGTAGACCGGGTAGTCCAGAACGCGCGCGGCATCGTTGATGGCCTGCTTGGCCTTGATGGTCGAGTAGGTGATAACGTGGGTGACCTTCTCGGGGCCGTAGAGCTGGCGAACGTGCTCCACGACCTCGAGGCGCCGCTCATCGTCGAAGTCCATATCGATATCGGGCATCTCGGTACGCTGCGGGGACAGGAACCTCTCGAACATCAGGCCGTTCTCGAGCGGGTCGAACGCGGTGATGTTCATGGCGTAGGCGACGATAGCGCCGGCGGCCGAGCCACGGCCGGGGCCGACGCCGATGCCGTTGTCTTTGGCCCATTGCACGTACTCGGCAACGATGAGGAAGTAGGCGGCAAAGCCCTTGTCGCAGATGACCTTGTATTCGTACTCAAAGCGCTCTTTGATGTTGACGCCGCCGATCTCGCGCGTGGCCCAGTCGTCACCGTAGTGCTGGCGCAGGCCCTTCTCGCACTCGCGGCGAAACTGACTCTCGTGCGTCTCGCCGGGGTCAAGCAACGGGAAGCGCGGCAAGATGATGGAGTCCCAGTCCAGCTCAACGTAGCACTTGTCGGCAATCTCGAGCGTGTTGTCGCAGGCCTCGGGGCAATACGGGAACATCGCCCGCATCTCCTCCTCGGTCTTCATGTAAAACTCCGAGCCGGTCATGCGCATGCGGTTGGGGTCGTCGACCTTGGCGTTCATGCCGATGCACATGATGACGTCCTGTACGGGCGCGTCCTCGCGGCGCAGGTAGTGGAAGTCGTTGGTGGCGATGACCTTGACACCCACCTGTTTGGCAATGTCGATGAGCGTGCGGTCCATCTGCTCGTCGGTCAGGCCGTTGTCGGTGGTAATGCCGTGTTCCTGGATCTCGATGTAAAAGTCGCCAGGGTCGAAGGTGTCGCGGAAGGTCTCGGCCCACTTGATGGCGCCCTCCATGTCACCGCGGTCGATGTATTTGGGAATGATGCCCGCGATGCAGGCGCTCGTGCAGATCATACCCTTGGCATGGCGACGCAGGTTGTCGAGCGTCACGCGGGGCTTGTAGTAAAAGCCCTGCACGGCGGCCTCGGAAACCGTCTGCATCAGGTTGACGTAGCCCTCCTGGTCCTTGGCCAGAAGAATCATGTGGTAGAGCTCGGGCTTATGGTCGCGGGCGAGCGTCTCGTCCGGCGTAAAGTAGACCTCGCAGCCAAAGATGGGTTTGATGACCAGGGGCGGCTTGAGCTCGTCGATGTTGCCCTTCTCGTCCCACATGGCCATGTCCTTCACATACTGGGCATGCTCGCGCGGGCTTTCCTCGGGATCGGGCTCCACCAGCTCGTCGCGGCGGTCCTTTTCCAAGAAGGCCTTGTCGTGGCTCCAGGTTTTGTACTCGGGCGTGTTGTGGTTAACGGCGTCGCAGGCCAGCGCCAGGTCGGGCACGCCATACATGTAGCCGTGGTCGGTAATGGCAACGGCGGGCATGCCAAGCTCAACGGCACGGTTGACCATATCCTGGATACGGGTTGCGCCGTCGAGCATGGAGAAAACAGTGTGATTGTGCAGATGGACGAATGCCATGTAATGAGCTCCGATGCGGGTTCGTGATCTTAGGGTTACGATTCTACCGCACAGCGCGGACGGCACCCGAACCTAGCCCAAACCCACACGGCTCCTCTTGCAGTTGCGGTGAAATGCGGACTGTTTGGCGGCTTTTTTGGCCAAAACAGTCCGTATTCCACCGCAAGTTATCTGAGGACTAGAGGTTGTAGGTGACCACCTGAGGCTCGGCGGGTTCGACGAAGATGGTTGGATTCGCCTGCTCCACGCGAACGAACTTGACGGTCACGGCCCCAAAGCCCGCCTTGTGCAGAACGTCGGCGTAAACGCGCGCCTGCAAGGCGTGTTTCTCGAGCAGCTGCTCCGGCGTCTCGTCCGGCGTGCCACCCGTCTTGTAGTCGATGACCAGTGCGCACGACGGATCGACCGGGTCGGTGGCCAGTGCATCGATGGCGCCCTCGGCATATGCACCGTAGCGGACAATGTCCTCGTCTTCGCAACCCAGCGAGAAGAACGGTACCTCGGCACGAACGCACGGCCAGGCAAGCAGCTCGGCACGGACCGCCGACTTGAGCCAGCGATTCAGGGCGACATCGAAGCGCTCGCGCTGCTCCGGCGTCAGGCGCCATAGACGCGCCAGTGCATCGGCGCGCGCAGCGGGCAACGCATCGGCACCCATCTCGATGAGCCACTGGCAGGCGGCGTGGAAGGCCGAGCCCAGCGCCATGGGGTTGCCGGCGGACTCGACAGCAGCCACGTCTGCATCGACCATCTCCGAGCCATCCGACTCCGCATCATCGCCGGACTCGTCCATGGGAACACGCGCCTCGGCGGCACGGTCTTCTTTCTCGGCATGGAGCGCCGCGGCGATTGACGAGTAGCTATACGAGTCACGCGCCGGGAACGGACAGATGCCCATGCGCACGCCCACTGCCTGGGGATACACAAGCTCAAACGAATCGGGCTTGGGGTCGGCAGGACCGGGCACAGTTGAGTGCGCAGCATTATCGGCGACATCGGCATCGCCACGAACAAGCCTGCCCTCGGCGTCCAGCGAAGCGTTGGCCTCAAACCCCTGCTCGCCAAACGTAAAGTCCGACAGC
>CALBBA010000069.1 GCA_937926755.1 uncultured Collinsella sp. | reverse complement strand
GCCGGTCCTTATGAGTTGAATTACGCGCGTGCGGATATAAAGGGTGGCATGTTAAGCTGGTCGTTTTCTCGTTCTGGGACATTTGCAGTAGGATGAGTGGGACTAGGCGCGCTGCGGTGTGATGGTTGAGACTTGTATCGCTGCAATTCCGCTGATGCACATTTTGCTATTGGGCTTGAAGGTGGGACCGACAGGCCTTTGTTTGGGATGTTCTGGTCGTCCAACGCGTGTTGCACGGCTTTATATTGTTACGCTCGTTCGGCGCTCCGTTGGAGCATTTCCGGGTTTGTCGGCATCATGACTTGACCAAGTGACACGCTTGCCGGGACGGTTGTAACGCCGCGCCGGTTCCGTGTGCTCCTTCGTTGTTGGCCTGTCCAGCCGGGGGCGGATTCGGCCTCATGTTGTGGCGCACGGCCTTCAGGGGCTTCCCCTGGCGAGTTATGTTCGTCCGTATGGGTAAGGGTCGGGTTGAGCTGACAATCCCGTGTCGGAAGGGGCTTGGACCATGCGCGCGATGACAGAGATTGAGTGGCTGGACGGCCGTGTGACGAAGGTGCCGGAGCTCGCCCTGGGCGATGCGTTCGGCGAGAGCGTCCAGGCGGAGCTCGATTTCGGGTTCGACGATGTGTTGGAGGGCCTTTGGGTCGAGGTGCGCCATCATGAGCCGGATGAGGACTCGGACGGCGACCCGCGCGGGAGGGGCTGCGCACTGTACGCGGACTGCCGGTACAGCCTGGTCGAACCGTCGGACCTCGACCGTGTCTTCTGCATCCTTTACGAGGGGCAGCCGAGGGTCTGCCGCGTCGCGGGGGAGCTAGGGGTCCCCGTGTCGGCGGTGAACGCGGCCGCTGCGTGGGAATTTGGGATGGGGGCGGGTTCCGAAACGCCTGCGGAGGGGAGAACCCCGTTGGGCGGGGACTATTCGTGATGCTTGATATCGCATTGCAGTATGGAAGCACGGATCATCTTCGCGATGGTCCGACCGGTTGATGGGCTAGGACGCGCATTCAGCAGGGAAGGGGATGGCTTTTAATGCCGCTTTTGGCTTATGCGTGCCGCGCTCCGCGTATGGCCATCCTGCGGTGCTAAAGCATTCTTGAAGTCTGTTAAGTGAATTCGTTTTAATCGCGCACGTGGCCGTTTGCCCATGTCGCATAACAGGATTCACTGTTGATTGCCCGTGTGATGACAGCGTGAGTTTCGGGGGGGGTGGCGTGAGCGGAGTCGCCGCGTTGTATAAGTCTGGCCGGCCCGACTGATGTGTCGATCTGTCGGGCCGGCCGAGAATGGTGAAGAGATCTCGCTGTTGAATGAACGAATGTTACAAGCAGCTCTTCAAGGCGCTTTGGGCGTTGGCTGGGGCTGCGCAGTCAATCGCATGCAGTGATAGGCGAGGCGATTGCTCGATGAGCCGGCGACTAGTTCTGTGCTGCACTCGTCCCGGTGCCGTCGTTGTCTGCCGAGTACCAGAATGCGTAGGCCGCAACGACGGCATCATAGACGGCTGCGACTACGTTATCCACGACGGCTGCAAAGTTGACCACAACGGGAACGGGGCCGGTTTTGGAATCCATCTTCTCTACTTCTGGGGTCTCATACATGGGAACATCTCCTTAGAATTGTGACAGGACGCTCAGGTCGCCTAGATCATCGTCGATCAGGTCGATATAGAGGTCGCCGTCCATATTGATGTCTGCAATCAACGATGAGATCTCTTCCATCTCGTCAATCGAGTGCATACGATTGGCCAACGCGGTAACAACGGGCTTATCCCAAACGGTTGCCATTCCGGCATCGTAGTATTCCTGAAGGCTGTGTTTGCGAACGTTTCCGATGATGAGAGGTATATAGGGGGATGCGACGATATCGCCATTGGCGTGGATGGCCACTTGGTCAAATTGCATTTGCAGTTGAGTGAATCTGACCAAGTGGTCGATGGGGTCGCCCCACTCAAGCATGAAATAGCCTCGATAGTCCGGATCGTATCGAAGGTCATTGATCGTGTTGACTAGCCGACGGTATTGATTATTCGAAGGGCGAATCGTGCGGTTTCTTCGGGCTCTACCGAGGAGCATGAGCGGCTGAACTCTAAGGTCAATTCGGTCAGTTCTACCCGACGATTTCAGCTTGTCTCGAAGCATCGTGCAAACTGGTTTGAAATCGTCGACATTGAACGATGTCGGACAAAAGGCAATTGAAAGGTGCAGTGAGGTTTCGTTCAGCGTGATATCGATGGCGTCGAGCACCCGGTCGTATAATCCCGAGAGTCCTCGCATATGTTCGTGAGAATCGCGTAGGCCATCGAGGCTAAACTGTATGCCGTTTAAACCGGCGCGTTCGAGCTCATGCAAAGTATTTGAGTTTGCGAGCAGACCGTTTGACACGAGGTTGCATTTGACGCCAGATGCGCTGAGCCGCCGCAAGGACTCGATGACAAGATCCTTTCGCAGGAGGGTCTCGCCTCCGCAGAAGCAGAAGCTAAAGGGGTGCATTTGACAAATCGAGTCGACGAGTTCGAGGACTTCGTTGTCGGATAATTCGTTCGCGACGACATCGTTTTCTCCACTGTTGTTGAAGCAGTGTAGACAACGAAGGTTGCATTTGTTTGTAATGTCGAGCGCAACGCTGTGGGGCGCTCCGATTATTGCCGGCATGCTCATTATTGCTTCTTATCGAGCGGGCGAACAAACAGCTTGACGTCGCCCGAGTCGAGCTCATTGGGCAGGGTGCCGACTAAGGAAAAGCCAAGGCGCTGGTCGGAATGGTCAAGTTGTTCGGCGATTGGGGTGGAATCAGGCGCGTCAATTCTGAGCGCGCGGTAGGCTTTGGGAGCGGAAGATCCGTAGTATTCCGCAAGGCGGTCGAGCACACCGGCAAGCAGCGTGGAGCTGCATGAGATAAATTTGATGATGACGCTGCGGCCGGCGGGATTAGTGGCCGGCTCGCATATTATCAATCCATTAATTTCTCCGGACTGGCTCGTGAGTAGAAAATAATCATGGGTAAAGGAAAAGAGCCTTTGGCGAAGAACCAGAAAGTTCTCCAATTCGGGCTCAACGTCGAACTCAGAGAAATAGATCCTATTGCCATTTTTGGACTGTTTTGCAGAGAGGGATTTTGCAGCCGCCTCTTCGATTTCAGCAAACCTGCTCGCGTCCGCGAGAATAAGCAGCTCGTCGGGATTCACCGATGTTAGGTAATCGGAGCCGAAAGGGTCGTTCATATATCTCCCTTCTTTCTTCCAAACGATAAGACAGTTTACGGTCAGGCTATGCAGGGTTTGGGCCAGGTCATGCGCTAGCGTCTCGCGCGGTTGATCTGGGTATTTTTCTTGGAACAGACGGAGAATTTTGGGCAAATCGCAGGTGCCGTCGCATAAGTCAAGAATCTCTTTAGCGACCCTGTTGAGGATCGTATAGATTTGTTTCCCATCTGAGCTTAGGACGCTCAGGCGGTTATTTGGTTCACTGCGAAGGTAGCTTGGGTCGAGGGGGATAGGGATGACTCCAGGCAATGATGAGATTTGCGCGCTCCAAACATTCACGGATTCCATTGATCTCCTTTGGTTGTGGCCTATCTTCCTCGAATAGCAACTCGTTCGATAAAATATCACAAATCGAAACGATATATAAAAGAATATATTTATATCGATATACAATATTAGGTTAAAAAAAGTTTTGATGTTTGTCGATAGGGCTGGTATTGAAGGAGTGGACTGGAGTGATGGCGATGTCGGACGTTGTGGTTTCAATGGTGGGGTCATGCCTGCTGCTGTTGTTCGGAATAATGATATATCGAGGCAAGCTCACGGGATTGCTTGCCGGAATGTCATTGCTATCGGGAGAGCGTTTAGAGGAGGCAAAGCGGACGGCCGAGTCTCTAGGCGCAAACCGAGTGGTGGGGGCGTCTATAGTTTTCTCCGCAATATGCCTTTTTCTCTCGTCCCTTTTTCCGGACAAAAGGGCTATTCTCGGTCTGATGGTGGCTGCTGTTATAATCGCCGCGCTTGCCTATGCAAATAGGGGGCTTATTCGTATGTATATAAAGGTGAAATGGAATCCTGGGCACCGCAACCCGAGATAATGTCTTGAGCAAGGATTAACAACAAGGGATATATGGGAGCGATTAAGCGGCGAGCAAATTCAGTTTTGGATAAAAGGCCGCTTGATGGGAGCTGGCATGTTTAAGAAGACGGTTCACGAGTTGTTTCGGTGTAAAGGGTCACGGCTTTTCGTGATTCTCATGCTGGTGAATTTTGCTCTCTCGTGCGTCATGCCCGCCTTAAACGGTGGGTTTGTAGACTTTCTCGTGACGAATAGGGATCCATCTCGCGTCGTGTGGTTTGCGGCCTTTGTTGCGGGCATAGGGATATCGGCCTCCTTCATGTCGTATGCGATGGGTGTGAACGTATCGCGCGTCATCTTGGAGATGACGACGAGACTGATGGGGACCACGTGTGAGTCGTTTGAACGGGGGCCCCTGGAAAAGGGGGAGCAGGCGGATCCATCCTATACAACGCAGAGGGTGTATGCGGATTCGAATGCGGTGTCATCGTTTGTCGTGAACAACTTCCTGACGATCGGGCTTAACATCGTTCTGGTTGTGTTGATATGCATCATCCTGTTTTCGATTAATCCGGTGTTCCTGGTGTTAAGTGCATGTTCGCTTGTTGCGTACTTCATTTTATTCAGGGCGTTGAAAAAGCCGTTGTACAACAGTTCGCTTGCGAACAAGGAGGGTTTGAGTAAGCTTTTCGCGTCCGTGAGCGGCGAGCTGTCGCAGTTGTTTGACATTAAGTGCGATGGCGCATATAACCAGAGCGCTCGGACGCTCAAAGGGGTATTCGAGGGGTACTACCCGATTTACATGAAAGCAAGTAGGGTCTCGAATCTGGCCACATCAAGCGACGGCCTGATCTCGTCTGTGTTTCGGGGGGCACTGCTCGTGATCTCCGGGATGGAAATATTGAGCGGAAGAATGAGCTTAGGCGAGTTCACAATGGTGAACTCGTATTACTCGATGGCGTTCGGATGCTTCAAGTATTTTTTGAATTATTTCAAATCGTATCAGGACGCAAGGGCTTCGTTCGACCGATTGGGGGCTCTGACGGAGGACGCCGAGGACCGCGGCACCCTCACGGTTGGGCACGTGGAGAGCATATCGTTGTCCAACATCGCGTACCGATACGCGGGAAAGCCCTACTTATACCGCGACCTCTTCGTGGAGGTGGAGGAAGGAAAAACCTATGCCATTACCGGGCCGAACGGATGCGGGAAAAGCACGTTTCTGAAGGTGCTCCTTGGACTATATTCTGCTGGGGGACATCGGGCTTTGGGGTCGGTGCCATATGAAGAGCTCGATATGGAGACGATCCGACGGGACCTGTTTGCGGTGTGCCCGCAAAAGCTCTTTATTCCGAACGAAACGGTGGAGAATTACCTTGAGAGGACGTCGATTCGGGGATCGAGCGAAAACCTCCGAGAGCTTGTGCCGAGTTTCTATCGAACCGTCGAATCGTTAAAAGGCAAGAATTGTAGAGACCTTTCTGGTGGAGAGTATCGAAAGCTAAGGATATTCGCAGCACTTCGCAGGCAGCCGGAAGTGCTTGTGTTCGATGAACCAACGAACGATTTAGATGAAGAAAGCCGTCGGGAGTTCACGGAGTATATTCATCGAAATCCCTTCGATCAGCTAATTCTTGTTGTAAGCCATGATCAGGATTTGATTTCAGCATGCGATAGGAAGCTGGATTTGGATTTCGATCCGAAAAATGGGCAATGCTGATGGGAAACGCTTAGAGTTCGGGCTTGCGCGTCATGGAGTAATCTTTCCTCTTATCGAAAATCGTTACAATATAAGAAAAACAGTAAGCAAGAAGAAATGGCTCGGGGAAGAGCTCGCTGCTGTCAGTGATATTGGGTCTATATCCAGATAACACGGAAGGGGCCGTCCTCTACAACGGGGTATCACAGCGTCGCATCGACCGATACGCATTGCGGCGGTGCCGAGTTGGCATTACGGAGCAAGAGCCCCCTATTGTTGGGGGGAGGTAGTGTCGCGAATGTTGGTGTAGAGCTCGGTTCTCGAGGGTAGCCGCAGGCTG